>NZ_JBSFGJ010000819.1:0-1901 GCF_053596515.1 Nonomuraea sp. NPDC001684 | reverse complement strand
GACGGCTGGGGCGTGTCCGAGTCCTGGCTGGCCGCCAACCCCCGCACCGCCGCCGCCTTCCACCGCGCCCTGGCCAAGGCCCAGGCCGTCGCCGCCGCCGACCGCAAGGCGATCGACGAGGTCATCCCGACGTACACGCAGATCGACGCGGCGAGCGCGGCGGCCATGAAGCTCGGCGTCTTCTCGATGGAGCCGCCCCGGCAGGGCTTCCAGAAGCTGGCCGACCTGCTCGTCGGCTACGGCTACCTGAAGAGCAGGCCCGACGTCGGCACGCAGATCGCGACCGGCCTGGAATGATCACTCGGGGCGGGCGGCTGGTCCTCGGGGCGGCGGGGGTCGCCGGGGCGCTGGTCCTGACCGAGGCCGCGGGCCGGGCCGGGCTGATCGACCCCGGGGTGCTGCCGTACGCCTCCGACGTCCTGGCCGCCGCGGCCGGGCTGGCGGCCGACGGCGCCTTCCACGCGCAGGTGCTGGCCACGCTCGGCGCCTGCGCGGCCGGCCTGCTGATCGCGATCGCGGTGGCGGTGCCGGCCGGGCTGCTGCTCGGCACGGTGCCGGTGGTGGAACGCTCGGCGCGGCCGCTGGTGGAGTTCCTGCGGCCGATCCCGTCGGTGTCGCTGATCCCGCTGGCCATGTTCCTGTTCCCCGACAGCGCCGACGCCAAGACCTCGCTGATCGTCTACACCTGCTGCTGGCCGCTGCTCGTCAACACCATGTACGGCCTGTCCGACGTCGACCCGCAGGCCAAGGAGACGCTGCGCAGCTTCGGCTTCGGCCCGCTGGCGGTCGTGCTGCGGGTCTCGCTGCCGAGCGCCGCGCCGTTCGTCGCCACCGGCGTACGCATCTCCGTCGGGGTCACCCTCATCGTCGCCGTCAGCGTGGAGCTCATCGCGGGCGGCGACGGCATCGGCACGTTCCTGCTCCAGGCCGGCAGCGCCAACCACGTCGACCGGGTGCTGGCCGGCACGCTGTGGGCGGGCCTGCTCGGGCTGGCGGCCAACCTGCTGGTCACCACGGCCGAGCGGCGGCTGTTCCGCTGGCACCACGCCCGCGCGCAGGTCGCGGCGTGACCCGGCCGGGACCGGGCGGGGCCGCGACGACCGTCTGGCGGTGGGCGCGCCGCCACTGGCTGCTGCCCGTGGTGGCGGCGTTGTGGGAGCTGGTCGCCCGGCGGGCGGCGGCCGTCTACTTCCCGCCGCCCAGCACGATCCTGGCGCGGCTGCGCGAGATGTGGTTCTCCGGCTCGCCGGGCCGGCTGTTCCTGACCGACGAGGCGGTCGCCGACCTGCTGCCCAGCCTCGGGCGGCTGGTGGCGGGCTGGGCGCTGGCCGCGCTGGCGGGGGTGGCGCTGGGCCTGGCTCTGGGCCGCCTGGAGTGGCTGGCGGCGCTGGCCGAGCCGCTGCTGCACCTCGGCCGCTCGGTGCCGCCCGCGGCGCTGCTGCCGGTGTTCCTGCTGCTGTTCAAGATCGGCACCCCGATGCAGCTCGCCTCGATCGTGTACGGGGTCGTGTGGCCCGTGCTGATCAACTCCATGGACGGCGGCCGCCACGTCGACCGCGGCTACCTCGACACCGGCCGGGTCTTCCGCCTGTCGGCGGCCACCCGCCTGTTCCACGTCGTCCTGCCCGCGGCCGCGCCGAAGATCCTGGCCGGGCTGCGGCTCAGCGTGTCGCTGGCGCTGATCATGATGGTGATCTCCGAGCTGTACGGCAGCAGCGAGGGCATCGGCCACCGTCTGCTGGAGGCGCAGAGCCAGTTCGACATCCCGGCCATGTGGGCCGGGATCGTGCTGCTGGGCGTGCTCGGCGTGGGGCTCAACTCGATCTTCCTGGCGGCCGAGCGGGGGCTGCTGCGCCGCTACGCCCGCGCCTGACGTTCAGCCCCGGCCGTGCAGGCGTTCG
>NZ_JBSFGJ010000818.1:0-1905 GCF_053596515.1 Nonomuraea sp. NPDC001684 | reverse complement strand
ATGCCGGTCACCACGCCCATCGCGAAGTTGATCAGGAACAGCTTCCCGAAGAACTTCGTGAGCTTGAGGTAGTGCTCCTTGCCCGTGCGGTGCCAGGCCGTCTGGAGGCCCGCGACGAAGATGCCCAGACCGATGGTCAGGGGCACGAACAAGAAGTGGTACACGGTGGTGACCCCGAACTGCCACCGTGCCAGGTCAAGCGCGTCCATCAATCCCCACCCGCTCATAGCTCTACAAGCTGTAGTACTTCTACCTGTAGTAGTACTACAGGCCGTAGAGCATCGCGATGCGACGTTAGTCACATCCCCCGGTTCTGCCTACTTTTCGAGGATCCCGTACGGGTACGTCCCGGCGCGTCACCCGCCGGGCGGATTGCGCACTACCCCGCCCGGCGGACCCCGCCCGCGGCGTCGAGGTAGGCCTGCAGATTGCCCAGCTCGAAGCCGCGCCGCTTGATCTTGTCGATCAGCACCCGGAAGTCGGCCGCCAGGTTGGGCCGGAAGTGCAGGAGCAGGATGTCGCCCGGACGCAGGCGCTTGTCGGGCACCTGGTAGGCGATCTTGCCACCCGGCTGCACGGTGGCGGTCCACAGCAGCACGGCCTTCACCCCGCACCGCCGGGCGGCCCGCAGCGTGTCGGTGTTGTAGCTGCCGAACGGCGGCCGGAACAACGCCGGCCGGGTCCCGATCTCCTTGCCGACCACCTGGGCCGCGCCGCAGATCTCGCGGCGCTGCCCGTCGAGGGCCAGGCGGCGCAGGTCGGGATGGGTGAGGGTGTGGTTCTCGACGGGCACATGGACGTCGCGGAGCTGCCGGAAGTACCCCCACTTGCCGGCGCCCACGTAGCGGCCGGGGCCGCCGGCCGGGTCGGGGCTGCCCTTGGCCTCGACCGCGTCGCGCATGGCGAAGGCGGTGATGGGGACGCGCCGGTCGCGTACCAGCTTGACGAAGCCGGGGTCCTGCTCCCAGCCGTCGTCGATGGTCAGGAAGACGACCTTGCGCTTGGTGGGGATCGAGCTGATCACCGGGGGCAGGCCGTTCTCGCCCCTGATCGGGCCCACCTCGCCGGCGCGCGGCAGCGCCCCCGGCGGGCCCTGCGGAGTGGGCCGGGACGTGGGGACGCCGGTCGCGGACGGCTTCGCCGACGGCCCGGTCACGACCCCGCCGGTGTCGCCTGTGGTGCCGCCGGTGGCACACCCGGCGGCCAGCGCCACCAGCACCCCGGCGAGCACGGCCGGCCCCAGCCCGCCACGCCCGGCCCCGCCCCTGACCGTTCCACGCCCCCAGCACATGGAGCACCATCTTGCCAGCCCTGATCGGCGCGACGCGTCGCCCGACTGGCAGGTCTTGCCCTTAACCAGCCGGTCACCGGTGCCTAGAGTGGCCGCATGAAGGTGGCGGGCAGCGCCGTGATCGGCGTACAGCGAGATCGAGTGTGGGCCGCGCTCCAGGACCCGGCGGTGCTCGTGCGCACCATCCCGGGCTGCGAGCGCCTGGAGGAGACCGGGCCGGACACCTACAGGATGACGGTCAACGCGGGCGTGGCGTCCATCAAGGGCGTCTACCAGGGGGAGGTCGCGCTGGCCGAGCCGCGCGCGCCCGAGAGCTTCACGCTGCGGGCGCGCGGCCAGGGCGCGCCGGGCACGGTCGAGGCCACCGTCCTGGTACGGCTGAGCGAGATCGACGGCGGCACCCGGGTGGACTACGACGCCGACGCGGTGATCGGCGGGATGATCGGCGGCGTCGGGCAGCGCATGCTCGGCTCGGTCGCGAAACGCACGGCGGGCGAGTTCTTCTCCGCCGTCGAGGGCCACCTCAGCGCCCCGCCCCCGGTCCCGGCGGCCCGGACCGCCCCGGAGGCCGCACCGGAGGCCGCACCGGCCGCCCCGGCGGTCTACGAACGGCC
>NZ_JBSFGJ010000817.1:0-1917 GCF_053596515.1 Nonomuraea sp. NPDC001684 | reverse complement strand
CCACGAGCGCATCCCCGAGCGGGTGGTGCACGCCCGCGGCGCCGCCGCCCACGGCGTGTTCCAGGCCTACGGCACCGCCTCGAACATCACCAAGGCGGCCTTCCTCGCCGAGGGCGCCAGGACCCAGGTCTTCGTCCGCTTCTCCACCGTGCTCGGCTCGCGCGGCTCGGCCGACACCGTCCGCGACACCCGCGGCTTCGCCACCAAGTTCTACACCGCCGAGGGCGTGTTCGACCTGGTCGGCAACAACATCCCGGTCTTCTTCATCCAGGACGGCATCAAGTTCCCCGACGTCATCCACGCCGGCAAGCCGCATCCCGACCGGGAGATCCCGCAGGCGCAGAGCGCGCACGACACGTTCTGGGACTTCGTCTCCCTGCACACCGAGGCCACCTTCCACACGATGTGGAACATGTCCGACCGCGGCATCCCGCGCTCGTTCCGCATGATGGAAGGCTTCGGCGTGCACACCTTCCGCCTGGTCAACGCGGCGGGGGAGACGACGCTGGCCAAGTGGCACTGGAAGCCCAAGCTCGGCGTGCACTCGCTGACCTGGGAGGAGGCCCAGATCGCCGGCGGCGTCGACCCCGACTTCCACCGGCGCGACCTCGCCGACGCCATCGAGGCCGGCGCGCACCCGCAGTGGGAGCTGGGCATCCAGGTCTTCCCGGACACGCCGGAGCAGATGTTCGAGGGCATCGACCTGCTGGACCCGACGAAGATCGTGCCGGAGGAGCTGGCCCCCGTCCACCCGGTCGGCCTGATGACGCTCAACGCCAACCCGTCGAACTTCTTCGCCGAGACCGAGCAGGTCGCCTTCCACGTCGGGCACCTCGTGCCGGGCATCGACATCACCGACGACCCGCTGCTGGCGGCGCGGCTGTTCTCCTACCTCGACACGCAGATCACCCGCCTGGGCGGCCCGAACTTCGCGCAGATCCCCATCAACCGGCCGCACGCGCCGGTCAACGACATGCTGCGCGACGGCTTCCACCAGACGGCCGTCCACCGCGGGGTGGCCCCGTACCGGCCGAACTCCCTGGACGGCGGCTGCCCCTTCCAGGCCGGCGCCGGGCAGGGCGCCTACGTCGAGGTGCCGCTGGAGGTCGCCGGACGCAAGGTGCGCGAGGCGCCCGCGACCTTCTCCGACCACTACAGCCAGCCGCGGCTGTTCTGGCTGAGCCTGTCCCCGGTCGAGCGCGAGCACCTGATCAGCGCCTACACCTTCGAGCTGGGCAAGTGTTACGAGCAGGCGGTCAAGGAACGCCAGCTCCGGGTGCTGGCCAACATCGACCCGGTCCTGTGCCGGGAGGTCGCCGACGGCCTCGGGCTGCCCGCCCCCGAGCCCACCGTGCCGCTCGCCGCCCCGGCGCCGAGCCCGGCGCTGTCGCAGGTCGGCCGGGAGTGGCCGCTGGACGGCCGGATCATCGGCATCGTCGCGGACGAGACCAGCGACCTCGGCGTCGTGGGCGCCGTCCGCCAGGCCGTGCTCGACGGCGGGATGACGCCGCTCGTCATCGCGCCCAAGGGCGGCATGCTGGGCGGCACGCTGGCCGTCCAGCGCACCTTCGCCACGGCCCGCTCCGTCGAGTTCGACGCCGTGCTGCTGGCCGGGGCGCCCGCCCCGGGCGACGACGCGTACGGCGCCCGCGACGCCAAGGCCGGCGACGGCGGCACCCCCGTCGACCCGCGCGTGCTGCTCCTGGTCGGCGAGGCGTACCGGCACGCCAAGGCGGTGGGCGGCTGGGGCACGGCCGCGCAGGCGCTGCAGGCCGCGGGGCTCCCCGCGCAGGCGCCGGGCGTCGTCACCGGCCAGGACGGCGAGGGGGTGCTGCGCGACGTGCTCGCCCTGCTGCCCCTGCACCGGGTCTGGGACCGCTTCCGCGTGCACCCCGACGTGGCCTGAGCCAGGAGAAC
>NZ_JBSFGJ010000816.1:0-1918 GCF_053596515.1 Nonomuraea sp. NPDC001684 | reverse complement strand
GTCACCACCCGGGCGGCGTGGACGGGCTCGTCGACGCCGCCGTGCTGGAGGCCGCCGTGCTGCCTGCCGTCAAGGACGGCGGCACCGTCGTCACCGTCCGCGGTTACCGGGGCGACGGGACCGGCCGGGTCCGCGTCGCCCCGATCTTCGTCCGCGACTACGCCGAGGCCGCGGCCGAGCTCGACCGGCTCGCCGAACTCGCCGGTGAGGGACGGCTCACCGTCCGCGTGGCCGGCGAACTGCCGGCCTCCCGAGCCGCCGAGACGCATCGCTCGCTCGAACGGCGCGGCGTTCGCGGGCGGTTCGTCCTGCGGTTCGGCTGACCGGCGCAACTGCTGGAGGACGAGCCGGCCCTGGTCGAGGCCGCGCGGGGAACGGCCGGTCATGGGCAGGTCGGCGGTGGTGGCGTCCCGCTCGGGGTAGCGGATCGCCACGCGGATGCCATGGGGGGTGAGCACCCGGCTGATCACCGTGCCGACGTCACCCGCCCCTGCGGCGGCCGGCCCGGGGTCGATCGCGTCAGGAGACCTTGGACGAGGCTGCCGCCCAGGTGTTGCAGGAGGCCGGGTCGGCGGTGCGGAAACCGGCCTTGACCCACCGCTTGCGGTTGGCGGCCTTGCCGTACTCGGCGGAGTCGCGGTAGAAGGACGACGCGGCCTTCTCCCAGTCCTGCTCGGTCTTGCCAGGCAGCGGCCAGACGCTCTTGGTGAAGGCCGCGCCCAGGCAGTCGGCCTGCTGGTACAGGCGCCGCCCCTGCTCCAGGTGCTCGGCTTTGCTGGCGGCTCTGAGGTTCTCGCCGGCGTCGTAGAGACCGGCGAGCTTCTGCACGTGGTAGCTGTACGTGCCGGCGATCGTGTCGAAGAGATCGAGGCCGGTGATTGGCCCGAGGAGCCAGTACTTGCCGATCTTGAAGGACAGCGTGCGGTCCCAGTCGCAATACCACACCTCGGACGACTGGATTGTCTCGCCGTCCTCGGACCCGCAGTAGTTCTTGGGCAGGCGGGTCACGTACCGCACCTTGACCGGCTCGTAGGGCAGGCCGGCCTTCTGCAGGTGCGGTCCCCACGTGTTCTCCAGGCAGCGCAGGGCCTCGTTGATGTAGGTACGGGCCTCGGCGGGCGTCGTGGGCTCGTCCGGCAGGTTGTCACAGGTCGTGGTGGGCAGCGGCCCGGCCTGGTACAACGCGTTCTTGACGAGCACGGGGTCCTTCACGGGATACGCCGAGGCGTGCGCGGCCGCCGTGACGGTCAAGGGGGTGAGGAGGGCGCAGGCGAGTGCCGCGATCTTGAGGGGCTTCACGATGGGTGAGAATAGGGCTTGCGGGGTTGGAGCGCCATATCGGTACCGGCCTGGAGCTGGAGCCATTGATCCGCGACGCACGCCGCTCGCCGGACGAAACGGCTGAGCCCTCACCGGCGGGCCATCGGCTCAGGATCGTTCTCGTGCAGGCCTACACATCTGACCCATGCGGATCTGCCGCGATCCGGGCGCCGGCCACGTCCGCCGATTACTCATCGTGAGGAGCGGGCCTGGTCGTCGGGCCGGCCACCATCGCAGCGTCCCGAATGCTTCGCGCCCACCGCGGGACAGCAGGACGGCTGGGCGTTCTCGACCTCACCGGCGCGGTGGCGGTCACCGCGTTGCTGTGCGTGGTGCTGGTGCCGAGCGGCGTACGGACGCTGCGAGCTGGTGCAGGGTGAAGCCGCCCGAGGCCTTCTTGAACAGGTACTCGGCGCGTTCGTAGGACAGGCGGCGTCTGCCGGTCTCGGGGCACAGGTCGGCCGGGTCCGGCGTCCGGGCGGGGGCGGGCCTGCGGTCGGCCAGGAAGAGGGGGCCGCGGGTCCGGCCCGCGACCAGCTCCTCCAGCAGGGGCGCGGCGCCGTCGCCCCACGTGATCGTGGCCGCGCGGCGGGCGGGC
>NZ_JBSFGJ010000815.1:0-1925 GCF_053596515.1 Nonomuraea sp. NPDC001684 | reverse complement strand
GCCCCGGCCACCCACCGCGCGACGTCGTCCGCGGACACCTCCCGCGCCCGGATCTCCCGCACGTCCACGTCCGGCTGCCAGGGTTCGCCGACGAGCTGGCGCAGCCCGTGCTCGCTGGAGCGGAAGCGGGTGCGGAGGATCTCGTGCCGCCCGGTCAGCTCGGCCGCGGCCCGGCGCAGCGCGCCGTCGTCCAGCCGCCCGGCCGCCCGCCAGGCGACGGTTTCCTGGTAGGAGCCGGGCAGCAGGCGGTCGGCCAGGTGGATCTGCCGCTGGGTGGCCGAGGCCGGCGCCTCGTCCGCGCCCGTCTTGCGCAGGTCGGCGGCGTTTCCGGCGAGCGCCTCGACGTCGAGCTTGCCGTTGACGGTCAGGGGCAGGCCGGGCACGGTGGCGTAGGCGTGCGGGATCATGTACGGCGGCAGCCGTTCGGCCAGGTGGCGGCCCAGCTCATCGGGCGTCGGCGGGGCGCCCGAGAGCACCAGGTAGGCCGCGATCCTGCCCTCGGAGCCGCCCTCCAGCAGCACGGCCGCGTCGCCGACGCCGGGGTGCTCGCGGAGCCGGGCGGTGATCTCGCCCGGTTCGATCCGGTAGCCGTGCCACTGGAACTGGTCGTCCATGCGGCGCACGTAGAGCAGGCCGCCGTCGGGGCCGCGGCGGGCCAGGTCGCCGGTCCGCAGGAGCACGTCCGCGCCGAACGCGTCCCGCACGAACCGTTCCCGGTCGAGCTCCGGCCGGCGCAGGTACCCCGCGGCGACGCCCGCTCCGCCGAGCCACATCTCGCCGGTCGCGCCCTCCGGGACGAGCCGCCGTCCCGTACGCGGGTCCACCAGGTGCACGCTGGTGTGCGGGAGGGGGTGGCCGATCGGGCTGACGTCCCGTTCGCAGTCCTCGGCGGTCACCTCGTGGGCCGTGGCGTGGATGGTGGCCTCGGTGATCCCGTACAGGTTGACCAGCCGGACGCCCTGATGGCGGCGGCGCCAGTCGCGCAACCGCGGCGGGTCCAGCCGCTCGCCGCCGAACAGCACGTACCTCAGGTCCGGCAGCGGCTTGGGGTCGGCCTCGTCCACGGCGACGAGCCGGGCGAAGGCCGACGGTGTCTGGTTGAGGACGGTGACGCGCTCGCGCAGCAGCGTCTCGCGCAGCGCCCAGGGGTTCTGGACGTCCCCGTCCGGCAGGACGACCAGCCGGCCGCCGGTGGCCAGGCAGCAGAAGATCTCCCAGACCGACAGGTCGAAGGCGCAGGAGTGGAACTGCGCCCACACGTCGTGCGGTGAGAAGCCGAAGGGGAAGTGCGGGCCCGAGATCCGGGACACCACGTTGGCATGGGTGACCAGGACGCCCTTCGGCCGCCCCGTCGTGCCCGAGGTGTACAGGCAGTAGGCGGGCGACGACCCCGGGAGCTCCGGCAGCGGGCCGTCGCCGGACGGCCCGGCCGCCGCTGGGAGGGCGTCGAGCGTGACGGCGCTGTTCCCGCCGGACGGGGTCTCCTCGACCAGGAGCCGGCTACGGCTGTCCTGGAGGATGAACGAGGCCCGGGATTCGGGATGGCGGGGATCGATCGGGACGTACCAGGCGCCCGCCAGGAGCGTGCCGAGGATGGCCTCCACGGTGGCGGGAGCTGGCGGCAGCCTGAGCGCGACGGGATCTCCCGGCCGGACCCCCGCTGCGGTCAGACCGCCCGCGATCCGGGTGGCCCGCCGCCACAGCTCGCCGTACGTGACGCGCTCGCCGTCCCCGACGACCGCCACCGCGTCCGGCCGAGCCTCGGCCTGTGCCCGGACGAGGCCGTGGACGGTCGCGCCGGACGCCGCCCGCGCCGCCGGGGCCGGATCCGGGCGGGTCACGAGGTCGAGGTCGCCCAGCCGCCGGTCCGGCGATCCGGTCACCGTGTCCAGCAGCGCGCCCAGGTGGCCGGTCAGCTGTCCGAC
>NZ_JBSFGJ010000814.1:0-1929 GCF_053596515.1 Nonomuraea sp. NPDC001684 | reverse complement strand
CTCCAGGTAGAGGGGGTAGTCGTTGGCCGTGACGACCTCGGCGTCGACGCCGGCCTTGACGAGCTGGCTCTTGATGTTCTCCTGGGCCGACAGCCAGTCGGAGAAGCCGGAGGGCGCGTGCATGGAGACCTTCCACGCCGAGCCGTCGGCCAGCGTCCACTTGCCGTCCTTCTTGGTGAGGCCGGCCTCCTTGAACTCGGCCTCGGCCTTGGCCACGTCGGGCGCGTACGGCTCCAGCTTGGGCAGCTCGTCGGGGATCCACGCCTGCGCGGCCTTCTGGTGGATGCCGCTGGTGGTGACCGCCGCCGTGCCGCCCTCGGGCGAGGCGACCTTGGTGACCTCCTCGCGGTTGATCAGGTAGGCCAGGCCGCGCCGCACGTGCACGTTGTCGTACGGCTTCTTGGACTGGTTGAAGGCCATGCTCACCGCGACCGGCGAGTAGCCCTTGATGACCTCGTTGCCGGCGGCCGCCTTGATCCGGTTCATCACGTCGGACGGGGCGGCGGTGAAGCCGGCGTGGTCGAGCTTGCCCGCGGTGAGGTAGTTCCAGATCTGCTCGTTGCCGGTGTAGTTGAGGAACTTCACCTGCGCCGGCGCCACGTTCGCGGCGTTGTAGAAGTACTTGTTCTTGACCAGCAGAGCCTCGGACGGGTTCACCCGCTCCAGCACGAACGGGCCGGCCGAGGTGTCCTTCGGCGGGGCGAAGGTGAGCACCTTCTCGCCCAGGCCGGTGATGGTCTCGCGGGCCTTGTCGGCCTCGGCGCCCTCGCCCCTGGAGGCCTTGAGCTGGTCCCAGAAGTCCGCGGGGAGCACGCTGCTCCACACGTGGGAGGGCAGGACGAACGTGTCGAGCACGCCGCGGGCGAACTTGGGGCTCGGGTTCGCCATGTCCTGGGTGATCTTGAGGGTGTGGTCGTCGACCACGGTCACGTCAGCCGCCGCGCCCGCGGCGCCCGGCGTGATGGAGAACGCCGTGCTGCCCTGGGTGTAGGCGATGCCGATGGACATCTTGACGTCCTCGGCGGTGACCGGCTTGCCGTCGGACCACTTGGCGTCCGGCTGGAGCTTGAGGGTGATCGCCGAGTTGTCCGGCGCGATCTCCCAGCTCGCCGCGATGCCGGGGAGGGCCTGGTTGGGGTCGGTCAGGTGGTTCTTGACCCAGCCCAGCTTCATCGCCGTGTAGCCGGGGAAGGAGTTGCCCTTCGGGTTGTACGGGTTGGCCGGGGCCGTGGCCTCCAGGCCGGGCCTGTTGACGTCGATCGTGGTGAAGAGCCCGCCACCACCACCGCTCGAGCCGCCGGACTTGTTGTTAGTACCACCGCTGCACGCCGCTGTGGCGGTGGCGAGGCCCAGCAACGCCACTACCGCTGCCAGTCGCTTCATCTGCCGCTCCGGGGGATGTCGGACCTGTTGAGGATCTGTAGGGAATTGACCGGACCCTACGGTCGCCAGCAGGCAGCGTCAATAATCTCCAGATGTTGTGAGTGTAATGTAACTTTCCTTCATAGAGGTCCACCGTGGCGCCAATCTCCATCGTGCGACGGAGCGGGGCTTCAGTCCACGACCAGCACGGCGGCGCCGCTGACGCGGTCGGCGGCCAGATCCGCCAGCGCCCGGCCGGCCTCCTCCAGCGGGTAGAGCGTGGTCGCCACGCGCGGCGGATGGGCCAGCGCCAGCTCCAGATAGGCCCGGCCGTCGGCCCTGGTGTTGGCGGTCACGCTGCGCAGCGTGCGTTCCTGGAACAGGTGCCGCTCGTAGTTCAGCGCGGGCACGTCGGTCAGGTGGATGCCGGCGATCGCCAGCGTCCCGCCGCGGTCGAGCGCCTCCAGCGCGGGTGGCACCAGGTCGCCGACCGGCGCGAACAGGATCGCCGCGTCCAGCGGCTCGGGCGGCCGGTCGCCCGCCGAGGCCGCGCCCAGCTCCAGCGCC
>NZ_JBSFGJ010000813.1:0-1955 GCF_053596515.1 Nonomuraea sp. NPDC001684 | reverse complement strand
GTCTTGCATCACGCAAGTGCTCCTCTGGGAGGTGGGGTCGCCATGCTCGGCAAGACCTACGACACGCAGGTGTGCTCGGCCGCCAGGGCGCTGGAGGTCGTCGGCGAGCGATGGAGCCTGCTGATCGTGCGTGACGTGCTGTTCGCCGGAGCGACCCGGTTCGCCGACTTCCAGCGCCTGGGCATCGCGACCAACATCCTGGCCAAACGCCTGGACAGCCTGGTCGACGCGGGCGTACTCGAACGGCGATCGAGCAAGGAGCAGCCCGACCGGGGCCGCTATGCCGCGACCGCGAAGGGGCTCGACCTGGCGCCCGTGATCATCGCGCTGACGCAGTGGGGTGATCGATGGGCGGCACCCGACGGTCCGCCCATCCTGTATCGGCACACCGGTTGCGGCGGGGCCGTCACCGAGCAGACCACCTGCGGCACCTGCGGCGAGGTCACCGACCTCGGGCAGATCCACGTCGTCCACGGTCCCGGCTTCCCCGAGGCCCTGATGGCCTCCCGGACCCCGCGGTGACACTCCGCTCCGGGAGATGAGGGCTCAAGATGCATGATCATTCACTCGTTGAAGCCGACCTGCTGGACAGGATGGAGCGGAACCTGGCGGAACACGCCTGCCACCTGCACCGGAGCATGACCGGCGCGACCGTCACGGAGACCGATGACCTCCTGGTGGCCGACAGCGGCCTGGACGACGACACCTTCAACATCGTCGCCGCGGCCCGCTTCGCCGTCGCCGACGCCACGGCCCGCATCAGCGAGACCGCTCGGACGTCGGCTCGCACCGGCCGCCGTTTCTCCTGGTGGGTAGGGCCCGCCTCGACACCGCCGGACCTCGGTGCCCGCCTGACGGCGGCCGGTCTGCCGGCGTCCGAACGCGAGACGGCGATGTGGGCCGAGCTGGACGACGCCCTGGCGCCGCCCGCCGTCCGAGGGCTGGACATCCAGCGGGTCGCCACGCCCGGACAGCTCGCCGACTACGCCACGGTTCTCGCCGCGAACTGGGATCCGCCCGCCGGCACCGTCCGCCGCTTCTTCGCCCGGGCCGCCCCGCAGGCGCTGGCGGCGCACTGCCCGGCCCGGTATCTGGTCGGCTACGTGGACAGCCGTCCGGTGTGTTCCGCCGAAGTGTTCCATCACGCGGGGGTCGCCGGCATCTACAACATCTCCACCCTGGCCGCCCACCGCAGGCGGGGCTACGGCGGCGCCATCACGCTCGCGGCACTGCGTGCGGCCCGCGACCGAGATCATCGCATCGCGGTCCTGCAGGCGTCGGCCGACGGCGAGCCCGTCTACCGCCGCCTGGGCTTCCGCCCCTGCGGCAACTTCACCGAACATCCCATCAACCCCTGAGCCCCGGGCGCTGGTTCACAGCCTCTCGTCAAGGGCCGGGCCCGCGGAGGCCCTGAGCGCGACCGGGCGACATGGCCTGGGAAGACCGCGCTACGGCCGGGTCGTCATCTGAGGGCGGGCCTCGTCAACCCCGGTGTCACCGGGGGCCGGCAGGGCCAGGCACAGGGCGTCCAGCGCGGCGGCGAACGCGTGCTCGGCTGGTGTGCCGTACCCGACGACCAGGCCGTCGCGTGCCGGCATGGCGCTGTCCGGATGCCGGTAGGGACCCAGGCCGTCGAGGGCGAGGCCGAGGCGGCGGGCGGCGCGCAGGGTGGCCTGCTCCGTGCCGGGGGGAAGGTCGAGCACGGCGTGCAGGCCTGCGGCGATGCCGCTGACGGTGATGTGCGGGGCGCGCTCGGCGAGCGTGGCCGTGAGCAGGCTCCGGCGGCGCCGGTAGATCGCGCGCATACGGCGCAGCTGGCGGTCGTAGGCGCCGCAGGCGATGAAGTCGGCCAGGGCGAGCTGGTCGAGGTTCAAGTCCCGTCAGGACCGCTCTGGGTCAGGTAGCTCAGTTGGTACGAGCGTCCGCCTGAAAAGCGGAAGGTCGGCAGTTCGACC
>NZ_JBSFGJ010000812.1:0-1959 GCF_053596515.1 Nonomuraea sp. NPDC001684 | reverse complement strand
CGAACGGCGACTGGCCGAACGGCGCCGGGAAGCCCAGGTGGCGGGCGGCGGCGTCCTTGTCGACGCCGGCGCCGTCCATGAGGGCCCGGCGGGTGCAGCCGGGGTTGGCGGCCAGGGCCGCGATCGCTCTGGCGTCGTGCGGCTTGGGCGGCGTCGTGCCGCGCAGCGCGTCGAGCCGGTGGGCCGGGCCGTCCTCGCGTCTCAAGCCGCTCACGTCGCTGTCTCCTCCTTGATCGTGCCCAGCGTAGCGGCGCCGAAGAGCCTGGCCACGTCACCGAGCTGGGATGTGGCGCGTCGTGCCAGCTCGGCGCGGTCGCGCGTGTCGCGTTCTGCGTGCACCGCCAGCTCGGCCCTGGCCGCCTCGGCGATCCGCCGGCGGTCGGGCGGCCCGAGGTCGGTGGCCGTGGCGCCGGGCACGTTCCTGGCCATCCGCGCCAGTAAGCGCAGGGCCCGCTCGTCCTCGCCGTCGTGCGAGGCCACCGCGATGGCGCAGGTCAGGAAGTCGACGCGGGGGCTGAGCGGGCCGACCACCCGCCGCTCCAGCGGCCAGGTGCTGAGCGTCAGCAGGCCGCGGGCGGGGGAGAGGCGGTCGGTCAGCGCCGCGCACAGGTAGTACGGCCTGCCGTGCGGCGTGGACCGGAACGAGCGCTCCTCGTCGCGGCGCAGGCTGGTGAGCTGGGCGCTGCGGATGGTGCCGGCGAAGAACGCGCCGCTGACCGCCACCACCAGGCGCGGCTGCGCGGCGGCACCGAGCAGCGCGAGCGCCTGGTGGACCTGCTCGCGCACGGTGACCAGCCGGGGCCCCTCCGCCCTGGCGCGCGGCTGCTCGCCGCTCACCAGGGCGTCCCAGGCGCGCTCGGCGGCGCGCAGCTCGGCACGCAGGACGCGGGCCGTCGCGCCGTCCCTGACGCGCATGGCCTTGCGCACGCCGGCCCGGAGCCCGTCGATCCGCCGCTCCAGCTCGTCCAGCGGGTCACTCATGGCGCGAGGGTATCAACAGTTCCAGTATTTCCCAGTATTTACACCGAAATCTACGATGTAAAGGGGCGGGCCAGGAACCACATGCGGTCCTCGGTGACGAACCGCTCCAGCCGCAGCCCCTCGGCGGCCAGGGCGTCGGCCAGCTCGTCGTCGGTCATGCGGCGCGAGGTGAACGACTGGGTCCAGACCCGGTCGCCGTGCTCGTAGCGCATGGTCGCGGCGAACACGCCGGGGGAGATCTCCTCGACCTCCGCCAGGGTGATCGTGACGTCGCCGTCCTTCCTGCCCGAGCCGGCCCGCCAGCCGTCGTGCCGCTCGGCCGTCATCCACTGGACGAGCACCGCCCCGCCCGGCTTGACGTGCCGCGCGCACGCCGCCAGGAAGGACCGCCTGACCTCCACGTCGACGACGTTGACGAGCTGGGAGGCCAGCGTGACGGTGTCGAATCGCCGGTCGAGCCGCAGGTCCTGGAGCCGCGCGTGCACGGTCTCGGCCCCGCGCACGTGCGCCAGCATCTCGGTGGACTCGTCCACGGCCACGACCTGTAACCCGGCCTCGACGAGCGCGTGGGTGACTCTGCCGACGCCGGCGCCGAGCTCCAGGACGGACCCGCCCGGCGGGGTCTCCTGGATGACGACGTCGGCGTCGCGGCCGGGCTGGAGGAGGGTGTAGAACTCGACAGGGGATCCGTCGGGGGTGATGGCGCCTGGGCCTGTGCCGGTGTTCTTCATGCCCAAAAACCTAACCGCCGCGTGAGCCGTCCGTGAGCGGGGGACGATGGCCTCTGTGACCGGTGAGGTACGAGTTCTGATCGGCGTCGGCGTGGGCCTGGCCGCCGTTCCCCCCGTCTACTACCTGACCGAGGCGGGCGCCAGAGCGCTGCGGGCCGGGCAGGCGGCCTTCGCCCCGGCCCCGGCCGGGGTGGGCCTGCTGGCGGCGGCGGCCCTGATCGTCGCGGTGCTGGCCGCCTGGCCCGCC
>NZ_JBSFGJ010000811.1:0-1966 GCF_053596515.1 Nonomuraea sp. NPDC001684 | reverse complement strand
CAGGCGTTCGATGATCTCGCGCTGCCGGGCGACGTGGAAGCCGCGGTCCGGGGCGGCCTCCAGGTCGGCGGGCCGTTCGACGTCGTGCGCGGCGTACTCGCGCGCCCACAGTCCGGTCTTGACCCGGCTGGGCAGGTTCGCCATGCCGGGCCGGCGGCGGGCGCGGCGCAGCGCGGCCAGGTCCAGCTCGGCGGCGGCGACCAGCGTCTCCCCCGGCCCGGCCTGGGCCAGCGCGCGGCCCTCGTGGTCGATCACCTCCGAGCCGCCGTTGACGGAGTCGCCCGGGATCGCGATGCCGGACAGCCCGGCGGTGTTGGCCGAGACGACGAAGGCCAGGTTCTCCAGAGCGCGGGCGCGGCGGGCGACGGCCTTGGGCGTCAGGGCGGGCGAGTACGCCTCGGAGGTCGGGTTGCAGAACACCTCCGCGCCGCGCAGCGCCAGCGCCCTGGCCAGCTCGGGCACCAGGATCTCCTCCGAGGCGAGCGCGGCCAGGTTGCCGATCTCGGTGCGCGCGACCGGCAGCACGCCGTCGAGGCCGTACCGGTCGAGGTAGCGTTCCCACACGTCGTACGGCGTGGGCGTGAACAGCGAGTGCAGCCGCCGGTAGCGCAGCACCGCCTCCCCCGCCGGGGAGAGGATCACGCACGCCTGGAAGTACAGGCCGGGGAAGTGCTCGTCGCGCTCGTAGGCGTTGACGCACAGGAACACGTCCTCGTCGGCGGCGATCGCGGCCAGCGCCCGGTACTCGGGCCCGTCCACGTCGAGGGCGGCCTTCTCGCGCCACTCGGCCGGGCCCTGCCCGGCGGGGAAGCCGGTCAGGACGTACTCCGGCAGCACCACCAGCCGCAGGGCGGGGCCGAGCCACGCCTTGCTGCCGCCGACGCGCTCCGCCACGCGCCCGACGGCGGCGGCCAGGTCGGCGCGGTCGGTGACGGCCCTCGCCGCTACCTGGAGCGCCAGGGCGGTGTAGGCGGTCATGTCAGGCGGTCCGGTGCTCGTCGATCAGCGTGCGCCGGACGCACGCGCCGTTCCTGATCCACTGCCAGGTGCGGCTGCGGGAGTCGCCGTCCGGGCTCAGCACGATCAGCTCGAACAGCCGCAGGTCGTCGCCTTCGGCCTTGAAGCGCCAGGTCAGGTAGATGGTGCTGTCGTCGAGCTCCCAGAACTGGCCGGTCAGCCGGTCGGTGTCGAACGCGCACCGGCCGCCGCCCAGGTACGTGCCGGGGAACTCGTGCACCTCGGTGCGGCCGTCGTCCCAGCGGTAGCGGTTGGTCTGGTGGTAGCCGGTGTCGTCGACGATCGCGCAGGTCATCTCGACGTGGTGGCGGTCGATCACGGCGCCGTCCTTGTCGACGTGCACGTACTCGCCGGCCCACTCGCCCTCGTGGCGGGCCAGCAGCGGCATCTCGGCACGCAGTCCCATGCTCTATCCCTCCCTCGGGTGCCACCACGGGTCGGCGGCCCCGGACCGGTTGATCAGGTACGCCCTGCGGCGCAGGAACCGGCCGATCGAGGCGGCGCCCATGCGCGAGCCGCCGAGCCCCGACAGGCCGAAGGAGTTCTTCTCGCCCTCGTGGACGAGCGCGGTCAGCGCGGCGTCGTTGACGCTGACCGCGCCGGCGTTCAGCCGGGCCGCGACGGCCAGCGCCTCCTTCTCGGTGGCGGCGAACACGGCGGCCGACAGCCCGTACGCGCTGTCGTTGGCCAGCTCCACCGCCTCCTCCGCCCCGGACACGGCCATGACCGGCAGCACCGGCCCGAACGTCTCCTCCGTCATGACCAGCATGTCGTGCCGCACCCGCGACAGCACGGTGGGACGGCACCACAACCCGCCGCCGTGCCGCTCGATCGCGCCGCCCGTGTGGGTCAGAGGGCTTCTCCGAGGCCGCCGCGACCAGGACCGTGGACAGCCACGTCCGCGCGCTGCGCCGCAAGCTCGGCTCCGACGTGGTGCGCACCGTCCACG
>NZ_JBSFGJ010000810.1:0-1968 GCF_053596515.1 Nonomuraea sp. NPDC001684 | reverse complement strand
TGGCTTTTAACACACTGTTGAGTTCTCAAGAAACGGACGCGTACTTCCTCACCAGAACCCGTTCCCGGATCCCCGCTCAGAGGCGTTCATTTCGTATTCTTAATCTTAGCAGGCCCGCCGATTTCGTGTCAAATCCGGAGACTTGAACAAACCGAGCCAAACCTGTCTAGGATTGGATGCCCCGCTTCCGAGGCAACCCTCGTAACTTACCGTGTCATCCGGCACTTGTCGAATCAACCGATTATTCGGCGTGCTTCGGGCGCCAGAGGACAACCCATGCCAAAGCGCGTTGAAGCGCCTCGACCGAGGTGGCTTGTCATCTCAAGGGGCTTGTCCTGGGGCCCGTCCGCCTGATCGGCGTCCGGCTCGCTCCCGGGACGAAGTGAAAGATTAGGTCGCGATCCACGACACGTCAAATCGACGGACGGGAGCGTGGCGGAGCGCGGGATGAGTGTGCTCGTCACCGTGTGCTGCGCGAGCCATCGTCGGCGAGGGCGGGCTCGCAGCGAGGGGTGGCGATTGGCGGTGGGAGGGGGTGATCAGCGAGTTCGAAGGGGGTTGGAGAAGGGTGGTAGGAGGTGAGAGTGCGGTCGGCCCGATGTGGCGGAGGCAGTGGGGTGGGGTGGCTCGTTGGGGGTCTTGCGGGCGAGGAGCGGGAGAGACTGCAGTACTTGCTGCTCTGAGGTGCGGGGTTGTGTTCTGTGGCCGGTGCTCCAGCGCGTTCGCGACGAAGGCAGTGACGGGCGTGTGGAGGCGGTGATGAGGTCAGGTCGCTCGGACGGTTGTCGGGTCCAGAGTGCAGGGCAGGGGTTCGGAGGGGCGCGTATTCTGCCCCGGTGACCACTGCCGCCACAATTGCCCCCTCGGTTCGACCTGCGACCCGTCTGCGTTCCTCTGCCCCTTGGTGGATGGCTTTGGTCGCGGGGGCGGTGGCGTTCTCGGGGACGGGGGCGGCCACCCTGAACGGTGACGAGCTGGCCACCATCAGCGCGGCTTCCCGGTCACTGGCGGGCTTGTGGGAGTTGGCCCGGAACATCGACGGGCACTTCCTGCCGTACTACCTGTTCATGCACTTCTGGATTAAGGCCGGCACGGCTGAGCTGTGGTTGCGGCTGCCGTCGGCGGTGGCGATCGGGGTGGCGGCCTGGTTCCTCGCCGACCTCGGAAGGCGGCTGCACAGTGTGCGGGCGGGCGTGATCGGGGCGGCGCTGTTCGCGATCCTGCCGTCCGTCTCCTATTACGGGGCTTTCGCCAGGTCCTACGCGTTTGCGGCGGCCGCGGTGGTGTTCTCGTTCTGGGCGCTGCACCGGGCGGTGGAGCGGCCGAGCGGGCGGAGGTGGGTGGCGTACGGGGTGGCGGTGGCGCTGGTGTGCTGCACGCATCTGTTCGCGGTGCTGGCGCTGCCCGCGCACCTCGCCCTGGCGCGGCGTGGGGTGCTGATGCGGATGGCGGTGGCGCTGGGGATCGGAGGTCTGCCCGCGGTCGTGCTGGGACTGGTCGGGTTCGGGGAGCGACACGCGATCAGCTGGATCCCGCAGCGGGGGCCGGAGGTTTGGCTCAAGTTCCCGAAGATGGCGGCGGGCTCGACCGGGGCCGGGGTGCTGCTGTTCGCGGTCGCGCTGGCCGGTGCGGTGGTGCTCTGGAAGTCGACGGCGGGCCGTGATCAGGTGCGCGACGACGGGAGCCGGCCGGCGGGGGCTCGTCAGGCTCGGGGGCAGGGTGACGGTTCCGCGGAGCCTGACCAGGTGTGGGGGCATGGTGACGGTTTCGCGGGGCTTGATCCGGTGGCCGGGGAAGGTGGCCGGTGGGCTGTTGCGGGGGTGGGGTGGCTGGTGCTGCCGCCGCTGCTGCTGCTCGCGGTCTCGCAGCTGGTGACGCCGGCGTACGTGGACCGGTACCTGTTCGTGACGGCGCCCGCCCTCGCGCTGCTGGCGGGGGTGGCTGTGGCGGGTGTGCCGCGGTTCCCGG
>NZ_JBSFGJ010000809.1:0-1976 GCF_053596515.1 Nonomuraea sp. NPDC001684 | reverse complement strand
CGCGGGCCTGCAGCTCGCCCCGAACTGCACCCGCATCCTGGACCGTTACGGCCTGCTGGCCGAGGCGGCCGCGCTCGGCGTGCTGCCCGAGACCATGGTCATGAAGGACGCCCTGGACGCCACCGAGCTGACCCGGCTCGACCTGCGCGACGTCGAACGCCGCTACGGCCACCCCTACCTGGTGATCCACCGCAGCGACCTGCACGGCATCCTGCTGCGCGCCTGCGAGCGGGCCGGCGTCGAGCTGCTCACCGACGCCCGCTGCACGTGGTACGAGAACGTCGAGGGCGGCGCCCGGGTGCGGTTCGCCGACGGCGTCGTGGACGAGGCGGACGTGGTGATCGCCGCCGACGGCCTGCACTCGATCGCCCGCGAACTGCTGGTCCAGGACGAGCCGGTGAACTCCGGATATGTCGCCTACCGCTGCGCGGTGCCGTTCGAGCAGGTCGCCGGCAACGACGTCCAGGACAAGGACGTCGTCGTGTACGTCGGGCCGCGCTGCCACTTCGTGCAGTACCCGCTGCGGGGCGCGGAGACGTTCAACCAGGTCGCCGTGTTCGAGTCGCCGAAGGCGCTGGCCGGCCAGGACGACTGGGGCACCCCCGACGAGCTGGACGCGGCGTTCGCGGGGACCTGCGACCAGGTCCAGCGGGGCCTGCCGCTGATGTGGCGCGACCGGTGGTGGCGGATGTTCGACCGCGACCCGATCATGACCTGGGTCACCGGGCGGATCGCCTTGCTCGGCGACGCCGCGCACCCGCCGCTGCAGTACATGGCGCAGGGCGCGATCATGGCGATCGAGGACGGCTGGGTGCTCGGTGAGCACGTCGCCGCCCAGCGCGCCGCGGGCGGACCGGTCGTGGACTGGGACCGGGCGCTGGCCGCCTACGAGGCGGTACGACCCGAGCACTGCCGCCGGGTGGTCGGCACGGCCCGGGCGTGGGGCGCGTTGTGGCACCTGGAGGGCGTCCGGAGACTGCAGCGCAACGCCCTGCTGCGGGAGCGCGACGTCCACGACTACTCGTTCGTCGACTGGATCTTCGGCCCGACGGCCCTGACCCCCGAGGACGAGCCGGAGATGTTCCGCCCGATCCCCCTCGACTCCGCCCCGCTGTGAGGCGTCAGGTCGCCAGGCCCCGGCGGTAGGCGTAGACCACCGCCTGCACGCGGTCCCGCAGGCCGAGTTTGGCCAGGATGCGTGACACGTACGTCTTGACGGTCTCGTGGCTGATCACCAGCGTGGCGGCGATCTCGCTGTTGGACCGGCCGTCGGCGATCAGGCGCAGCACCTCCAGCTCGCGCGGGGTCAGCGCGGTCTCCCCGGACGGCGGCTCGGCCGGGCGGATGCGGGCCGCGTACCGGCCGACCAACTGGCGCGTCACCTCGGGGGCCAGCAGCGCGGCGCCCGAGGCGACGGTGCGGATGCCGTGCAGGAGCTGCGCCGGCGGGGCGTCCTTGAGCAGGAAGCCGCTGGCCCCCGCGCGCAGCGCCTCGTAGACGTACTCGTCGAGGTTGAACGTGGTCACCACGAGCACCTTGACCGGGTCGTCGACCCCCGCGCCGGCCAGCAGCCGGGTGGCCTCGATGCCGCCGAGCACCGGCATGCGCACGTCCATGACGACGAGGTCGGGCCTCAGCCGGCGGGCGAGGTCCACCGCGGCGCGGCCGTCGCCGCACTCCCCCACGACCTCCAGGTCCGGCTGGGCGTCGATGATCGTCGCGAAGCCGGTGCGGATCAGCGCCTGGTCGTCGCAGACCAGGACCCGGATCGGCGCGCTCACGACGGGCCGCCCGCGGGGACGCGGGCCCGCACCACGAAGGCGCCGCCCGCCTGCCGGCCGGCGCTGAACTCGCCGCCGAGGGCGTCCACCCGCTCGCGGAGCCCGGCCAGGCCCCGCCCGCTCCCGCCGGGAGCGGCGGGAGCGGCGGCCCGCGAGCCGGGCCCGTGGGTGCTGACCACCACGCTGATCTCCTTC
>NZ_JBSFGJ010000808.1:0-2003 GCF_053596515.1 Nonomuraea sp. NPDC001684 | reverse complement strand
CGGCCGCGGAGGTCATGGAGCCGATCGCGCCGCGCCGTCCCGACCTGATCGCCAACATCAGCCCGACCGCGGCCGAGGGCCCGGTCAGGGAGAAGGCGTTCGCCGGCACGCTGCCCGAGACGGAGAAGCCGCTGACCTTGTCGCAGACCATCAACCGCACGCTCGCCGACGCGCTGGTGGTCTACCCCGAGATGACGGTCTTCGGCGAGGACGTCGCCAGGAAGGGCGGCGTCTACGGCGTCACCCGGGGGCTGCAGAAGCGGTTCGGCGGCTCGCGGGTGTTCGACACGCTCCTCGACGAGCAGGCCATCCTCGGCCTCGCGCTCGGCTCGGCGGTGTCCAACCAGCTCCCGGTGCCGGAGATCCAATACCTGGCCTACCTGCACAACGCGCTCGACCAGATCCGCGGCGAGGGCGCCACCCTGTCGTTCTTCTCGCGCGGCGCCTACACCAACGGCATGGTCGTCCGCGTCGCGGGCTACGCCTACCAGAAGGGCTTCGGCGGCCACTTCCACAACGACAACGCGGTGGCCGCGCTGCGCGACATCCCGGGTCTGGTCCTCGCCTCGCCCGCGCGTCCCGACGACGCCGCCGCCATGTTGCGCACCTGCCTGGCCGCCGCCCGTACGGCCGGGTCGGTCTGCGTGTTCCTGGAGCCGATCGCGCTCTACCACACGCGTGACCTGTTCGAGGAGGGCGACGGCGGCTGGCTGGCGCCGTACACGCCGCCGGGGCGCTGGCGTGAGACGCACGTGCCCGTCGGCCGGGCCCGCTCGTACGGCGAGGGCCGTGACCTGACGATCGTGACGTTCGGCAACGGGCTGCGGATGAGCCTGCGCGCCGCGGTCCGGCTCACCCAGGAGGGCTACGGCTGCCGCGTCCTCGACCTGCGCTGGCTGGCCCCCCTGCCGGTGGACGACCTGCTGCGGGCGGCCGAGCTGACCGGCAAGGTGCTGATCGCCGACGAGACCCGCCACTCCGGGGGCGTGTCCGAGGGCGTGACGGCCGAGCTGATCGACGCCGGGTTCACGGGGCAGGTGGCCCGGGTGACCTCGGCCGACAGCTTCATCCCGCTGGGCGACGCGGCCGACCACGTCCTGCTGTCGGAGGAGGAGATCGAGCAGGCGGCGCGCAAGCTACTCGGCTGAGCGCGCCCCTCTGACGCAGGCCGGCTTCGACCAGGCGACCGTGGTGGCCGCCGAGATGCGCAGCGGCACCCCCACCAGGAAGCAGTAGCCGGTGTCCGGGTCGAGCCCGGCGACGCGGCCGCTGGTGGCGCCCGTGCCGAGGGCGACGACGGTCACCTCGCCCCCGCCCGCCCGCGAGCGTTGCAGGACGACCGGGTAGCGGCGGGCGTCGGCCGGCAGCGCCCAGCTCAGCTCCACCAGGGCGCCGCGGTCGGCGGTGACCTTGAGCCTGCGGGGGGCGAGCGCGGCGACGTCCCGCTTGCTGATCGGCGGCGGGGTGGTGGCGGTCGCCGCGGGCGTCGCGGCCTCGGGGCGGCGCTCGGTGGGGCCCGGACCGGCGGGCGGGCGCAGCGACAGGTAGACGGCCAGGCCGGTGCCGCCGATCGCGACGGCCGCGACCGAGCCCCCGATCAGCAGACGCCTCCCGAGGCTTCCGGCCCTGGCGGGCGGCGTCGTGACGGCCTCCCGCCGAGCCCCGCCCATGTCCCCCGCCGTGGGGGCGACCCGCCTCGCCACGCCCGCGTTACCCGCCAGTCCCGGCTGATGCGGGGCGGGGGCTTGGGGGTGGGGGTGGGGGAGCCGGCTGCCGGTGGCGGGGAGGGAGGAGTCGCCGGGGTGCGGCGGAGGCTGCGGGCCGCCGCGCGGGCGGCGCGGGACGGTGGACGTCGCCGGCCCCGGCCCCGGATCCTGGCCCACCAGGTCGGTCACCGACAACCCCAGCTCGGCCTGCACCTCCTGCAACCGCCGCGCCAGCTCCCTGGCCGAGCCGGGCCGCAGCTCGGGCTGCTTGGACATCGCGTGCAGGATCGTCCCGAA
>NZ_JBSFGJ010000807.1:0-2054 GCF_053596515.1 Nonomuraea sp. NPDC001684 | reverse complement strand
CCAACGGGTTCTGCAACGGGCAGCAGGTGTGCCATGGGACCGTCGTCCTACAAGGCCGTTGTTCACGAGTTCGCGTCAGCCATCCGCTCTGGCGCGATTCCGACCGGTGCCCGGCTTCCGACCCACCGCGCTCTCGCGCGCGAGCGGGGGATGGCGCTGGCCACGGCCACCCGGGTCTACGCCGAGCTCGCCGCCTTGGGCCTGGTCGTGGGAGAGCCGGGCCGGGGAACGTTCGTTCGGGTGCGGTCCGGCTACGACGGGCTCGAACCGTCGCGCACTCTGCCGGTGCCCCGGGTGGCGGACCTGTCGTTCAACCAGCCCCTGGCCCCCGGGCAGGCCGACCTGCTGCGGCAGGCCCTGCGCACGATGGCGGTGTCGGGAGACGTCGAGGCGCTGCTGCGCCAGCACCCGCCGGGCGGACACCGGCACGACCGGGCGGCCGTGGCCACTTACCTGCTGGGGCGGGGGATCGACACGGTGCCGCGCAACGTCCTGCTGACGAGCGGGACCCAGCAGGCGCTCGACATCGTGCTGCACACCCTCACCCGACCCGGCGACGTCCTCGCCGTCGACGCGCTCAGCTACCCGGGTATCAAGCTCCTCGCCTCGGCACACGGCCTCGACCTGGCCCCCATCCCGGTCACGGCCACGGGGCCGGACCTCGACGCGCTCGATCAGCTGTGCTGCGCCCGGCCCGTCCGCGCGATCTACACGATGCCCACCGTGCACAACCCGCTCGGCTGGGTGCTCGACCGACAGCAGCGCGACCGGCTGGCCGCCCTCGCCCACTCACACAACTGCCTGATCATCGAGGACGGCACCTACGCCTTCCTCGAAGCCTCACCGCCACCGCCGCTCCAGGCCCTCGCGCCCGAACGCACCTGCTACGTCGCCGGCCTGTCCAAGAACGTGGCACCCGGCCTGCGCTTCGGCTTCGCTGTGCTGCCCGAGCGCCATTTGGAGGCGGCCACGAGCGGTCTTCGTACCGCGGCTTGGGGAGCCCCGGGAGTCGTCACCGCGCTCGCCACCCGCTGGATCGCCGACGGAACCGTCACGCGCCTGGAGCAAGACCGCCGCGAGGACGCAGCCGCCCGGCAGGACATCGCCCGCGCCGCGCTCGCCGGCCTGGACCTCACGGCACACCCGGTCTCATACATCGTGTGGCTCGGCCTGGAGTCGCACCAGCGCCCCGATCACGTCGCGGCCGTGCTCGCGGAGAAAGGCATCCTGGTATCCACCGCGGACGCCTTCGCCACCGGCCCCCACCGTCCCCAGGCACTCCGGCTGGCACTGGCCACACCGCCCCGGGACGAGCTCGGGGCCGCGTTGCGCTGCCTGAAGGACGCGATCGAGACCATCCCCCCATGACACATGCCGACAGGAGCCGCGCCCCGGGCCACCGGGCTCCGCGCCGGTACCGGCTCTGCGGATGCATGCGTTCTTGACCGATCTCAGGTGACGAGCCGACATCGGAACGCCTTGCCGATCAATCCAGGCTGAGTGACGAGCCCCTGGGTCGACGCGGCCACGGCCGACGCCCGCGATGCTGACCGCCGCGCTCACGACCCCGTCCTCGAACGTCGGCGCCGTCGCCACCTGCCGCTCGGCCGGGTTCGACGAACGAGAGCCGACCCGCGACCGCTGCCACGACAGCTGACGCCCTACCAGGCTGTCTACGCGTCGACGGCCTGGTAGACGGTGGTCCAGAAATCGTGGATGAGCCGCGCCGGGTCGGGCACCGACAGCCCGACCTGGGTCAGCACGGACGGTTCCGCCCCCACCGGCTGGTACGCCGAGTCCGGGACGGCGGTGGGCGCCACCTGCACCAGCCTGCTCTCCTCGGGCGACGGGACCCGGACCTTCCGCTGGAGCTCCGGAGAGCACAGCACGTTCGCCTACCACCGGGTCGTGAACCGGGTCGCCGGCTACATCCAGGTCATCGCCACCGGCTCGATCCAGGACGGCAGGTACCAGGGCCTGCCCGCCATCTCGCAGGGCCTCGGGCTCCAGCCCGACCCGCTCGCCTGCGCCGGCGGTGGCGTCACGCGGCTCAC
>NZ_JBSFGJ010000806.1:0-2073 GCF_053596515.1 Nonomuraea sp. NPDC001684 | reverse complement strand
GTGCGGCACGAGGCCGACACCGGGCGCGTGGCCAGGGCCGTCCAGCATCTCGGCATCCCCGTGGTGGCCGCCGTCGAGGGCTTCGCGCTCGGCGGCGGCTTCCTGCTGGCCACCGGCTGCGACGTGGTGGTCACCGCCGAGGACGCCCGCTGGCACCTGCCTGAGGTGCGGCTCGGCTGGGTGCCGCCCTGGGGCATCCAGAGCCTGGCCGCCCGGGTCGGGCCGGTCGCCGCGCGGCGGCTGGTCTGGGGCGACCGCCCGCTGACCGGCCGCGAGCTGCACGGGATCGGCGGCGCCGACGAGCTGGCCGCGCCGGGGGAGGCGCTGGCGTGCGCGCTGGAGGTGGCGGCGGGGCTGGCCGCGCTGCCCCCGCACGCGGTCGCCTCCGCCAAGCGGGCGCTGACCGACGCGGTGAGCGGGCCCGCCGAGACGCTCGACGCGCGCACGGCCTGGATGTTCGGCGCCGACTGCGCCTCCGCCACGGCCCGCGAGAGCCTGGCCCGCTTCGGAGCCCGCCCATGACCGCCCCGGACCAGGGCCCGGACCAGGCCCCGGACCAGGCCCCGGATCAGGGCCCTGAGCTGGTCGCAGGCGGCCGGACGGGCAAGGTGTGCGGGGCGGCCGAGGCCGTCGCGCTCATCGAGGACCACCAGGCGGTCGCCAGCACCGGCGTCATCGGCTGGCTCACCCCCGACGCCCTGCTGGCCGCGCTCGGCGAGCGCTTCGCCGCCACCGGCGCCCCGCGCGAGCTGACCTTCTACTTCCCCTGCGCCACCGGGGACGCCGTCGGCATCGGCGGCATGGACCACGTGGCCAGGAAGGGCCTGATGCGCCGCATCGTGTCCGCCTCGTTCATCAACCCCCGCCACCCGGTGACCGGCGCCCGCCCCGCCCTGACCGAGCTGATCCAGAACGACCTCGTCGAGGCGTACAGCTGGCCGATGGGCGCCGCCATGCACTGGCTGCGCGAGGTGGCCCGGCGCGGCCCCGGCTACCTGACCCGGGTCGGCCTCGGCACGTACGCCGACCCCCGGCACGGCGGCGGCAGGTTCACCCGCCTGGCCCAGGAGGACCTGGTGGAGCTGGTCGAGCTGGGCGGCGAGGAGTACCTGTTCTACCCGTCCTGGCCGCTGCACGCCGGACTGGTCCGGGCGAGCGCCGCCGACCCCGACGGCAACCTGTCCTTCGAGGACCAGCCGCTGTTCTCCAGCGCGCTGGCGATCGCCCTCGCGGTGAAGGCGTGCGGCGGCACCGTGATCGCGCAGGTGTCGCGGATCGTGCCCGCCGGCTCGTCGCCCGCGCGCGAGATGCGCGTGCCCGGGGCGCTCGTCGACCGGGTCGTCGTGGTTCCGGACGCGCCCATGACCACCGGCGTGCGGCACGACCCCGGCTACCTCCGGCACGTGCCCGACGCCGTCGCGCGGGTGCCGCGGCTGCCGTCCGGCCCGGACAAGGTGATCGCCCGCCGGGTCGCCAGGGAGGTCAGGCCGGGGGAGACCTCGATCTTCGGGTTCGGCGCCTCCTCCGACGCCGTCCTGGCCATGGCCGAGGACGGCCTGCTGGACGGCGGCCGCCTGGACGAGCACCTGTTCACCACCGAGCACGGCTCCTTCGGCGGCATCGTGATGAGCGGCTGGCAGTTCTCGGCGAACTACTCGCCGCGGGCGCTGCTCGACGGGCCCTCGCAGTTCGACTTCATCGACGGCGGCGGCTGCCCGTTCGCCGCGCTCGCCTTCGCCCAGATCGACGCCGAGGGCAACGTGAACGTCAGCCGGTTCGGCGCGGCCAACCCCGGCGCCGGCGGGTTCGTGGACATCGCGCACAACGCCACGCGGCTGGTCTTCGCCGGCACGCTGACCACCGACGGTCTCCGGGTGAGCTGCGCCGACGGCGGGTTGCGGATCCTGGCCGAAGGGCGGGTGCGCAAGCTGGTGCCGCGGGCCGGTCACGTCACGTACCGGTTGGGCGAGGGGGTGCGGCGCGGGCAGTGGGCCCGCGTCGTCACCGAGCGGGCCGTCTTCGACGTCACCGCCGGCGGCCTGGAGCTGGTGGAGCTCGCGCCCGGCGTGGACC
>NZ_JBSFGJ010000805.1:0-2082 GCF_053596515.1 Nonomuraea sp. NPDC001684 | reverse complement strand
GGCCCACACCTTCAGCGGCCTGCACCAGGAGGCGGCCGGGCCGTTGCGGCGGGTGCTGGAGCTGGCCGGCTCGGTACGCGACCCGGCGGTGCTCACGTGGGCGTGCGTGGCGGGCATGCTGCTGGGCGAGGACGCGGTGGCCCACCGGCTGTCGGCGCGGGCCGTGGAGGAGGCCCGGCTGCGCGGGGCCGCGTCGGCGGTGCCGCAGCTCCTGGAGTTCACGATCTACCCCGACGTCTGGACGGGCCGGTACGCCTCCGTCGCCGCCACCGCCGCGAAGGGCCTGCGGCTGGCCCGCGAGACGGGCCAGCACAACACCGCGGCCCAGCACCTGGCCTGGCTGGCGGTCAGCGCCGCCGTGGAGGGCGACCAGGAGACGTGCCGGATCCGCGCGGACGCCGCCATCGAGCTGGCCGACGCCCACGAGCTGGGGCTGGCCGGCGCGGTCGGCAACTGGGCGCTGGCCTGCCTCGACCTGGCCGCGGGCCGCGTGGCCGACGCCGCGGGCAGGCTGCGGGCCGAGCGGCGCAACCGCCACGTCGTCATCAGGGTCATGTCCACCCCGCACTACATCGAGGCGGCCGCCCGCACCGGCGACCGCGAGCGGGCCGCGGCCGCCCTGCGGGTGCTCGAACGCTGGGTCGGCAGCACGCGCAGCCCCGGCCTGCGGGCGCTGGTCTCGCGCTGCCGGGCGCTGCTGTCGGTGCGTCCCGGCGAGGCCGAGGAGCTGTTCCTGGACGCCCTGCGCCTGCACGGCCAGGGCGTCTGCGCGTTCGAGGCGGCCCGTACGCACCTGCTGCTGGGCAGCGCGCTGCGGCGCGACCGGCGGCCCGGCGCGGCCAGGAACCACCTGCACACGGCGCTGGAGACGTTCGAACGGCACGGCGCGCGGCTGTGGACCGAGCAGGCCAGGGCCGAGCTGCGGGCCTCCGGCGAGCCGGTCCGGCCGGCCGCGGACGCGACGGTGTCGCAGCTCACCGCGCAGCAGGCGCAGATCGCCCGCCTGGTGGCCGCGGGCGCCACCAACAAGGAGGTCGCCGAGCAGCTCTTCCTCAGCAGGCGCACGGTCGAGCACCATCTCAGGAACATCTTCAGCAAGCTCGGCATCCGCTCACGGGTGGAGCTGGTCAGGTTCATGTAGCGCCTGAACCGGGCGGCGGGCGGCACGAGACCGGTGATTTCACCGATGCACGGCTGACCGTGTGTCCCGACAATGGCGACAGACAGCAGTCATTCCCCCGATGAGCAGGGAGTTCGACGACGTGCAGCTCTCCACCCCCCACTTCGGCGCGCGAACGTTCACCAAGCTCGCCCTGGCCGTCACGCTGCTCGCCGGCGGCGTCGCGGCGGCGCCGGCGGCCCACGCGGCCGGCCCGTACGAGCGCGGCCCCGACCCGACCGGCGCGATCCTGGAAGCCGCGCGCGGCCCGTTCGCGACCGCGGAGCTCGGCGTCTCGCGGCTGAGCGTCTCCGGCTTCGGCGGCGGGACGATCTACTACCCGACCGACACCAGCCAGGGCACCTTCGGCGCGATCGCCATCTCGCCCGGCTACACGGCGACCTGGTCCAGCCTCGCCTGGCTGGGGCCGCGGATCGCCTCGCACGGGTTCGTGGTGATCGGCATCGAGACCACCACGATCTACGACCAGCCGGCCAGCCGCGGACGTCAGCTCCTGGCCGCGCTGGACTACCTGACCTCGGGCAGCCCGTCGGCCGTGCGCGGCAGGATCGACGCGTCCCGGCTCGCGGTGGCCGGTCACTCCATGGGCGGCGGCGGCACGCTGGAGGCCGCCGACGCGCGCCCGTCGCTCCAGGCGGCGGTGCCACTCGCGCCGTGGAACCTCACCAAGAGCTGGTCGGGCCTCCGGGTGCCGACGATGATCATCGGGGGTGAGGCCGACACGATCGCGCCGGTGGCGACCCACTCCGAGCCGTTCTACCAGTCGATCCCGTCGTCGGTGGAGAAGGCGTACCTGGAGCTGAACGGCGCCTCGCACTTCTTCCCGCAGGTCACCAACACCACGATGGCCAAGTCGATGGTGGCCTGGCTGAAGCGGATCGTCGTCGAGCCCGCGCCGGGCG
>NZ_JBSFGJ010000804.1:0-2110 GCF_053596515.1 Nonomuraea sp. NPDC001684 | reverse complement strand
GCCAGGTCGTCGAAGGGCGCGGCCTCGTCGATCCAGTCGAGGGGCAGCCCGTAGGGGCGCAGGGCCAGGCTCCACGGGAAGTAGACGTCGTGGTCGCTGAAGCCCCAGCGCGGACCGGCGGCGCCGTTGTGCGGCGCGCGGATGATCCGGTGCTCGGGGTCGTAGTTGGGGCCGCCGGGCAGGTAGAGGTCGGCGAAGCGCCCGGCCAGCTCCCTGAGCTCGCCGTCGCCGGGCGCGGCGAGGCAGAGCCCGTAGAACAGCAGCATGCCCTCGCCCTGGTGGAACCAGTCGTAGCCGCGCTCGAACTCGTCGACCAGCATGCCCATCCCGGTCAGCTGGGCGGTGACGCCCCGCCAGTGCCGTCGCGCCGCCGCCAGGACGTCCGCGCTGCCGCCGAGCAGGTACAACGTCGGCCAGTTGAAGAACGCCTCGTAGAAGTCGTCGACCCCGTCGCGGCCGTCGAGCCCCTCACCCAGCCTGTCGCGGAAGACCAGCCGGCCGTCGTCCTCGGTGTAGCGGTCGGCGAAGATCCGCCACGCCTTGTCCTGGACGGCGAACAGCTCCCGCTCCAACACGGCCCACCGCGGCGGGGTCGTCAGTCCGCGGGAGGCCCGCACCTCCGGCACGCGCGAGGCGTCGAAGGCCGTCACCGCCTGCCACCCCGCTCCGCCGCGCCGCCGGGACGTCTTGCTGTCATGCGCATGAGAACACCTGTAATCGCTGATCGATAGCCGATGATTAGAATCATCATGAGCGCGGATCAACGTGTCAATACTGGCCGAACATGCGGAGCACAGGTGATCGACTGCCACGCCCACCTCTGGGACCTCGACGGCGGCTATCCGTGGATCACGCCGGAGTCACCCCACCACCGGTCGTTCACGGCCGGCGACCTGGCCGCGGCGGGCGACGGCCTCGGCCTGACCGGGACGATCCTGGTCGAGGCGTCCAGGGGCGACCGCGGCGAGACCGGGCGGCTGCGCGACCTGCGCCTGCGTCACCCGGGCCTGATCGCCGGGCACGTCGGCAACCTCAACGTGCACGCCGGGATCGAGCCGTCCCGGTTCCGGGACCTCATGGACGAGGCCCGCCCCAACGGGATGCGGCTCGGCGGCCCCTCGTGGGCGGCCACGCCCGCCTCGGCCCGCGCGCTGGTCCCCGTGCTGGCCCAGCTCGGGGTGGCGCTCGAACTCAACCTGCACGACGCCGCCGTCGGCGTCGCGGCCGAGGTCGCCGCGCGGCACCCGGAGCTGACCGTGGTCGTCGACCACCTCGGCAACCCTCCGAACCTGCTGGCGGCCGACCCGGGCGAGTGGCGCGAGCACGTGCGCCGGGCGGCCCGCACCCCGAACGTGATCATGAAGATCTCCGGCCTGCTCACCCAGCAGCACGGCGTGCCGCCGGAACGGGTGGCCGCGCTGGTCGCCCACGTGGTCGAGGCGTTCGGTCCGGGCCGGTGCGTCGTCGGGTCCGACTGGCCGATCTGCCTGCCCCGGGGGTCCCGTGCCGAGTCGTTGCGGCTCGCCACGCTGGGGCTCGCCGGGCTGACGGCCGGGGAGCGCGCACGGGTGCTGCGCACCACCGCCGAACGCGCGTACCGCCTGGCACCCCCGGTTGACAACGCTCCGGAGCCCCTGCTTCGATGCGACAGTTGATCGATAAGCGATGATTGGTTAATCGATGGCCCATTTCGACCTGCCCCAGGACCAGCTCGAACGGTACCTGCCGACCCTGCCGGAACCGGCGGACTTCGATGCGTTCTGGGCGAAGACGCTCGCCGGGACCAGCGGCATCGACCTCGCCGTGACGGCCGAGCCGGCGCCGAACGGGCTGGCCACGATCGACACCTTCGACGTCGCGTTCGCGGGCTACGGCGGCCACCCCGTCAAGGGCTGGCTGCACCTGCCGGTGACCAGGACCGGCCCCCTGCCCGCCGTCGTGGAGTACCTCGGTTACGGCAGCGGCCGCGGCGTGGCCCACGAGAAGCGGCTCTGGGCGTGCGCCGGTTACGCGCACTTCGTCATGGACACCCGCGGCCAGGGCGCCGAGACGCCCGACCCCGATCCCGCGACCGGCGACGTCGCGGCCCCCGGTTTCCTGACCCGCGGCG
>NZ_JBSFGJ010000803.1:0-2134 GCF_053596515.1 Nonomuraea sp. NPDC001684 | reverse complement strand
CTCCGTTATTTTGCGAGATGGATGAGGGGGATCCGTAGTGACTGATTCGCGTGGGACCGTGTCCCGCAGGTTGTTCGTCAGCGGCATGTTCGCCGCCCTGGGCGCCGTTCCGTCGGCCGCCGCCGGAGCGTCCGCGGGGCCGTCGGCGGGGAGGGCCGCCGAGACGGCCGGCGGGAGGGTGCTGCGGGCCGCGCCCGCCACCGTGTCCCTCGGCGGACGGACGGTGTCCACCTGGGCCTACGACGGCCTGCTGCCCGGCCCGACCATCCGGGCCACGGCCGGCGGCACCGTACGGGCCAGGCTCGTCAACGACCTGCCCGCGCCGACCACCGTGCACTGGCACGGCATCAGGATCGCCGCCGACATGGACGGCGCGCCCGGCCTCTCGCAGCGGCCGACCCGGCCCGGCGGGACGTTCGACTACGTGTTCACCGTCCCCGACCCGGGCACCTACTTCTACCACTCCCACGTGGGCATGCAGAGCGACCGCGGCCTGTACGGCCCGCTGATCGTGGAAGACCCGTACGAGCCGCTCGGGTACGACCAGGAGTTCACGGTCGTCCTCGACGACTGGCAGGACGGCGTCAACGGCACGCCCGACGACACGCTGCGCGCGCTGAACACCACCCCGCACGACGACACCCTGAGCAGCCACGTCCTCGGCGGCACGTCCGGGCACGCGCGCTACCCGTACTACCTGGTCAACGGCCGTACCGCCGACGAGCCCACCATCTTCATGAGCCGTCCCCGCGTGCGCGCCAGGTTCCGGGTGATCAACGCGGCCGCCGACACCGCCTTCCGGGTGGCGCTCGGCGGCCACCGCCTGACCATCACCCACACCGACGGTTTCCCGGTCAAGCCGGTCACCGTGGACACGGTCGTGATCGGCATGGGGGAGCGCTACGACTTCGTCGTCACGCTCGACGCGGGGGCGTTCCCGCTGATGGCGATGGCGGAGGGCAAGGCCGGGCGGGCGTTCGCGGTGGTGCGCACCTCGCCCAGCGCCCGCACGCCGTCACCGGACGGCGCCGTGCCGGAGCTCCAGCGGCGGCAGCTCGCCTACCAGGACCTCCAGGCGCGCCGCCGTGACCAGCTGCGCCCGCCGTCCAGGACGGTCACCGTCACGCTCGGCTGGCGTCAGGGCACCTCCGGCAGCGAGTGGCCCATGAACGGGCACCTCGGCGACGACCCGCTGCGCCTGCGGGTCGACCGAGGCGAGACGATCAGGATCGTCATGCACAACGACACGCACATGTGGCACCCGATGCACCTGCACGGCCACACCTTCCAGGTCCGGACCACCGAGCGCGGCGGGCCGCGGAAGGACACCGTGAACGTCATGCCGTACAAGCGGATCAGCATCGACGTGCACGCCGACAACCCCGGCGAGTGGATGTTCCACTGCCACAACCTCTACCACCAGGAGCAGGGCATGATGGGCCTGCTCGGCTACGGCAGGCCCCCGAAGCGCCGGCACGTCATGAGCCACTGAATGAGCCGCTGACCGGCGCCCGCGCGGTCGTGTGCAGGTAACCGGCGACGGCGGCCAGCAGCGAGGTCCCCCAGAGCAGGAAGACCGGGTAGGTCCCGGCGAATCCCCAGCTCCCGTCCAGGACCTCGGCGCCGCCGCCGGGCGCGCACCCGCGGGTGACGCCGAACGCGAGGCAGCTCGTCATCATCGCGCCGTACTGGCCGACCAGCATGCCCACGGCCGCCGCCGGGACCGCCGCGAGCGCGCGCGGCACCCGCCGTCCTCCCACCAGGGGCACCCAGCGCGGGACGATCTGTCCCCATCGGGCGATCAGTCCCAGGGTGAGCAGGCCCCCGGCCACCGGCCCGGCGACGAGCAGCACCCAGAACACCGCCGAGCCGCCCAGCCCGGCCAGGCCCGCGCGGGAGCCCTCCGCCACGCCCAGCGGCAGGCCCAGCCCCCACAGCAGGTGCGGCACCGAGAAGCCCAGCATCGGCAGGACGGCCGCCGTCCAGGTCGCCGCCCTGGCCCAGCGGGCGGGCCGGACCGTCCCGTCGGCCCGCCGCCGGTGCGGCCGCGCGGCGGTACGCGTCCCGAAGCGGACGGCCGCCAGCGCCAGCAGCACCCCCAGCGCGGCGAACAGGGACTGCCGGGCCAGCGCGG
>NZ_JBSFGJ010000802.1:0-2151 GCF_053596515.1 Nonomuraea sp. NPDC001684 | reverse complement strand
GTCGCCGCCCACGCCGCCACCGCCACCGCCACCGCCACGGCGAGCCAGGCCGCCACCGCCTACCCGGCGTACAAGAAGCCCGCGATCTTCGGCACGAGCTTCCAGGCCGACCCCGGCCACGACTTCACCAAGGGCATCCACTCCCGCCGCAACGGCATCCTGCGCGGCTGGATCACCGACGTGCGCGACGGCGTCGCCGAGTACGAGCCCATCAAGTGGAAGCGGTCCAAGACCACCGAGGGCTACTTCGTCGGCCCGCCCGAGGGCGACGTGACGGCCTACGCCTCCCCGATCGCCAAGGACGTCGTCTTCCTGTCGGCCTACGGCTGCAAGCCGGTGATGGCGGCCATGACCGTCGACCGCAACACCGGCCTGGGCGCCAAGCGCTGCCCCGCGTCCGTGCTGGTCAAGCGGCACGACAAGCAGCGGCAGCCGTCGCTCATCACGGTGCACCAGGGCAAGATCGTCAAGGTGCAGGAGATCTACACCCCGTGATCCCGGCTCCGCGCTTCGCGGGGGCGGGCGCGGACCTGGTAAAACCCACCCAGCAAATCTGGCAAATGGGACGTCCGCCGGAAAACACCTGTGAAGATCTCTCCCGATCGCCGATCCGTGGGCATAGTGTGAGGTGATGGATCGTCGCATCTTCGGGCTGGAGAACGAGTACGGCGTGACCTGCACGTTCAGGGGACAGCGCAGGCTGTCCCCCGACGAGGTCGCGCGCTACCTGTTCCGGCGGGTCGTGTCCTGGGGCCGATCGAGCAACGTCTTCCTCCGCAACGGCGCACGTCTCTACCTCGACGTGGGCAGCCATCCTGAGTACGCAACACCCGAGTGTGACAACGTCATCGAACTCGTCACCCACGACAAGGCGGGCGAGCGCATCCTTGAGGGCCTTCTCGTCGACGCCGAGAAACGCCTGCGCGAAGAGGGCATCGCGGGTGACATCTACCTGTTCAAGAACAACACCGACTCGGCCGGCAACTCCTACGGCTGCCACGAGAACTACCTGGTGGGCCGGCACGGCGAGTTCGGCCGCCTGGCCGACGTGCTGATCCCGTTCCTGGTGACCCGGCAGATCGTGTGCGGGGCGGGCAAGGTGCTCCAGACGCCGCGCGGCGCCGTCTACTGCGTCTCGCAGCGGGCCGAGCACATCTGGGAGGGCGTCTCCAGCGCCACCACCCGGTCCCGGCCGATCATCAACACCCGCGACGAGCCGCACGCCGACGCCGAGCGCTTCCGCCGCCTGCACGTGATCGTCGGCGACTCGAACATGAGCGAGACCACGATGCTGCTCAAGGTCGGCGCGACCGACCTGGTGCTGCGCATGATCGAGGCCGGCACGGTGATGCGCGACCTGTCCCTGGAGAACCCGATCAGAGCCATCCGCGAGGTCTCCCACGACATGACCGGCCGCCGCCGGGTGCGCCTGGCCAACGGCCGGGAGGCCTCCAGCCTGGAGATCCAGCAGGAGTACCTGTCCAAGGCCCAGGACTTCGTCGACCGGCGCGGCGGCGACGCCATCACCCGCCGGGTGCTGGAGCTGTGGGAGCGCACGCTGCGCGCGGTCGAGACCGGCGACCTCGACCTGGTCTCGCGCGAGATCGACTGGGTGACCAAATACCAGCTGATCGAGCGCTACCGCAAGAAGTACGACCTGCCGCTGTCCTCGCCCAGGGTGGCCCAGCTCGACCTGGCCTACCACGACGTCCACCGCAAGCGCGGCCTGTTCTACCTGCTGCAGAAGCGCGGCTCGGTCGAGCGGGTGGCCTCCGACCTGAAGATCTTCGAGGCCAAGTCGGTGCCGCCGCAGACCACCAGGGCGCGCCTGCGCGGCGAGTTCATCCGCAAGGCGCAGGAGAAGCGGCGCGACTTCACCGTCGACTGGGTTCACCTGAAGCTGAACGACCAGGCCCAGCGCACGGTGCTGTGCAAGGACCCCTTCCGCAGCGTGGACGAGCGCGTCGACAAGCTCATCGCCGGCATGTGAGGCAACGGCCGGGGCGTGGTGTTTACCTCGGCCCTACCTCGATGTCGGGTAGGGTGACGCGAATCTGACGTCTTTTCCGAGGGAAGTCCATGCGCCGCGCTCTGGCCGTACTGGCAGCCGTGCCTTTGATCTTCGTCGCCGCCGCGTGCGGCGACACCGAC
>NZ_JBSFGJ010000801.1:0-2153 GCF_053596515.1 Nonomuraea sp. NPDC001684 | reverse complement strand
GGGGACACCGGCACCAGCACGTAACCCAGGCTCTGGAAGGCGGCCGGCCGCACGTTGAGAATGAGATCGCGGACCAGGCCGCCGCCGAGCGCGGTCATCTCGGCCAGGACGCCCATCCCGACCACGTCGAGCCGCTTGCGCACGCCCATGAGCGCACCGGTCAGTGCGAAGACAAAAATACCGACAAGGTCGAGAATTTCAGACACGTTGGATGTTTTTACCGGATCGGCGGCATGGCCGCCGCATGGTAGTGCTCGGCCATGAGCACCCGCAGTTTCCGCGTGAACAGGAACATCGCCACCCCGGCCGCGATCGCCATGATCGCCAGGACCAGGTAGTACATCGGGTCGGACAGGTACCGGGTGAGCCGCCCCGTCTGGCCGCCCACCGCGTCGCCCACCGACACCGCGATGAACCAGATCCCCAGCATCTGCCCCTTGAACGCCTCCGGCGCCAGCTTCGTCGTGACCGACAGCCCGACCGGGCTCAGCGACAGCTCGCCGAACACCTGGATCAGGTAGACCAGCACCAGCCACCACACCGACACCCGCCCGCCGGTCGCCAGCCCGGCGGCGATCGCCATCACCACGAAGCTCAGCCCCACCATGACCAGCGCGAACCCGAACTTCTGCGGCGTGCTCACCCGCACCCCGAGCTTCACCCACAACGCCGCGAACACCGGCACGAAGATCATGATGAACAGCGGGTTGAACGACTGCGTCGTCGCCGCCTGGATCGGCACCCCGAACAGCTCCAACCGGGTGTGGTCGGCGGCGAAGAACAGCAGCTTGCTCGGCGCCAGGTCGTAGATCATCCAGAAGATCGCCGCCGCGACGAACAGCCAGATGTAGGCCTTCATCCGGCTGCGCTCCTCGTCGGTGAGGCTGTGGCTGCCCAGCAGGATGTAGGCGAAGTAGACCACCGGCACGATCAGGATGACGATCGTGATCGCCAGCGCCAGGCGGTCGATGGTGAGCGTGCCCGTGGCCGCCCACGCGCCGAGCGCGAGCGCGGTCACCGCCACGCCCGCCCCGGCCACCCGGCCGAACCGGCGGCGCTCGGGCGGCGTCAGCCGGACGCCGGGACGCTCCCCGACGCCGCGCAGGTTCCGGCCGCCCCAGACGTACTGCAGCAGGCCGAGGGCCATGCCGACGGCGGCGGCGCTGAAGCCCAGGTGCCAGCGGTCGCCGTCGGCCAGCCAGCCGACGACGAGGGGCGCGAAGAAGGCGCCCAGGTTGATGCCCAGGTAGAACAGGGAGAAGCCGGCGTCGCGGCGGCCGTCCTCGTCCTCGCCGTACAGGCGGCCGACCATGACCGAGATGTTCGGCTTGAGCAGGCCCGTGCCGCTGATGATGAGCAGCAGCCCCAGCCAGACGAAGAACGACGTCGTCACCGGGATCGCCATGCTGATGTGGCCGAGCATGATGACGAACCCGCCCCAGAACACCGACCTGCGCGCCCCCAGCACGCGGTCGGCGATCCAGCCGCCGGGCAGCGCCACCAGGTAGATCAGCGCCCCGTAGACGCCGACCACCGCCTGCGCGGTCTCCTGCGACATGCCGAGGCCCTTGTGGGCCGGCGAGGCCGCCATGAACGTGGCCAGGATCGCCCGCAGGCCGTACCAGCTGAAGCGCTCCCACATCTCCGTGGAGAACAGGGTCGCCAGCCCCCACGGATGCCCGAAGAAGGTCCTTCCGCCCTTGCTCATGCCCGCCCCCCGAGACACGTACGGCACCTGGACGATCACTCTACGTGACCACCCCGACTGTTTCCCGCCTGGGTCTTGCCGCTGTCCGGAGGGTGTGGTGCGATGCATGCCACCTGTGCAAGTGATTACTGACTGGAGGCGGGTGCCATGGCCGAAGTCCTCGACGTACGGGCCGACATCGAGCGGGAGATCGCCGGTCGCACGGTCTGCGAACAGCTCAGGCAGGTGGCCGCCCGGCACCCCGACGCACCCGCGTACTCCGACCCCGAAGGCTCCGGCGGCTGGACGACGTTGACCTACGGGCAGGCGCGGCGGCGCATCCTGGAGATCGCGGCCGCGTTCGCCGCCCTCGGCCTGCGGCGCGGCGAATCAGTCGCGATCATGATGGTCAACCGCAGCGAGCACGTGCTGGCCGACCTCGGCGCCGTGCACGCCGGCGGCGTGG
>NZ_JBSFGJ010000800.1:0-2163 GCF_053596515.1 Nonomuraea sp. NPDC001684 | reverse complement strand
GTAGAGGTACGTCGCGCCGTCGCCCTGGTACCAGGCCCGGTAGTTCTCGCCGTTGCCGCACTCGTACAGGGCGATCCGCTTCGACGACAGGCTGACCCACGACCACGCCCTCGCCCGCCAGCGTCCGCCCGTCGAACTCCGGCAGGTCGGACGAGCCGGTGACGTACGCGCCGCCGTAGATCCACACCATCACCGGCAGGCCCGACCCGCCGGGGTCGGGCGACCACACGTTGACGGTGAGGCAGTCGAGCCCGCCGGCGGAGCTCCACGCCGGCATCCCGGGCACCACCGCCTGCTGCGGCGGCCGGGGGCCGAAACCGGTGGCGTCACGGGTGCCGTCCCAGGGGTCGGCGGGCGCCGGCGCGGCCATCCTGAGCGATCCGAAGGGGCTCTTCGCGAACGGAATGCCCCTGAAGACGGCGATGCCGTGCTCGTCGGTCCCGCGTACCCTGCCTGCGGTCGTCATCGTCACCACTGACCATCTCCTTCCCGCGGGCCTGTGCCCGTCGGCAGTGTCGATGTTGAACGATAGAGCCTGTGTTGGTCGGCATAGGTTTGAGGGTGCCCCCCTCGTCCTTCGCCTGGTCGCCGCCGTGCGAAGATCAGGCTCCCTTGTGTGTGCGGGTCATGGAGGCGACGCGTTGCTGAACGAGCGGGAGCGGACGCGCGGCGGCCGGGCGGCGTTACGTCCGAGGCTGGTGGCGGCCGGCTGGGACTATCTCGTGATCGCCGCCTGGCTGACGGCGCTGGCCGCGGTGTTCGTCCCGCTGAGCCGCGCGGGAGCGGGGTTCGGCGGGCTCGGCGCCCTGGGCACCGACCTGCTGATCACCGCGCTGAGCGTGCTGCCCGTCGGGGCGTACCTGGTCATGGGGGAGGCGGGGCGGCGGCAGGCCACCTGGGGCAAGCGGCGGGCGGGCCTCGTCGTGGCCCTGGCCGGCGGGGGGCGGCCCGGCGTGGCGCGGATCGTGGCGCGCGCCCTGGTGAAGCTGCTTCCGTGGCAGTGCGCCCACATGGCGGTCTCCCGGCTGGTCCGCGAGCCGGAGTCGGCCGTCGCCATGCCCCTTCTGGTCGCGGCGTACGCCCTGGCCGGGGCCTCGGTCGTGCTGGTGCTGACCCGCCGCGACCGGGCCGCCCTGCACGACCTCGTGACGGCCACGCGGGTGGTGCCGTCGCCCTGACGCCTCCTTGAGGCGATCAGACCTCCGGCAGGGAGGGATCGGGCTGCCAGGGGCTCGGCGCGGTGATGGACCAGCGTTCGTGGTCGCGCCAGGCGCCGTCGATGTAGAGGTAGTCGGGCGACAGCCCCTCGTAACGGAAGCCCAGCCGCCGGGCCAGGGCCAGGGACGCCTTGTTCGCCGGCTGGATGTTGGCCTCCAGGCGATGGAGCCGCAGGTCGCCGAACGCGTGCCGCAGGGCGAGGGTGAGCCCGTCGGTCATGTAACCGCGCCCGGCGGACGGGGCGAAGGCCGCATAGCCGAGGGACGCCCCCTGGTAGCGGCCCCGGATGATCGAGTTGATGTTGACCGTGCCCGCCGCGGCGCCGCTCTCCCGGACGCGGATCAGGAAGCCCAGGTTGAGGCCGTCGTCGAAGCGGCGCATCCAGGTCCGGAACTCCTCGGCGGTCGAGGGCAGTTGCATCCACGGCCGGTGCAGTTCGGCGCTGGCCCGGACGAGCGAGCAGAACTCGTCCTGGTCGGAGAGGGTGAGCGGGTGCAGCTCCACCCGTGACGGCGTTTCGGACATGGGGCAACTTTAGGGCGTGCCGTGCGAGGCGTCGTCCCCGTCAGCTCGCCGTGGTGGTCCAGGCGCGGTGGGCCGTCTCGCGGATCTCCTCGTCGGCGGTCTGCTCGACCCGGGCCATCGCCGCGCGCAGGATGGGCGGCGTCATCAGCGAGGTGACGATCGCGACCAGCACCACCAGCGTGTACGCCTCGACGCTGAGGATGCCCAGCCGCAGGCCGACCATGGCCACCACGACCTCGATCACGCCGCGCGCGTTGAGCCCGGCGCCCAGGGCCAGCGCCTCCCAGCGGTTGAGCCGGCTCAGCCGGGCGCCGGCGTACGCGCCGGCGAACTTGCCGACGATCGCGACGGCCAGCACCGCCAGCCCGGCCAGCAGCACCGGCGGGCGGGTCAGCGCGGTCAGGTCCATCCGCAGCCCGG
>NZ_JBSFGJ010000799.1:0-2175 GCF_053596515.1 Nonomuraea sp. NPDC001684 | reverse complement strand
CGTCGAGCCCAGGGAGTAGATGTCGCCGGAGACCGAGTGCGGCTGCCCGGTGAGCACCTCCGGGGCGGCGTGCAGCGGGGTGAACGCCTGGGAGGTGGCCGAGATCTCCGCGTTGTCCACCACCCTGGCCACGCCGAAGTCGGCGATGGCGGGCTCGCCGTAGCGGGAGATGAGGATGTTCTGCGGCTTGATGTCGCCGTGCAGCACCCCGGCCTCGTGCACGGCGGCCAGCGCGCCGGCCAGTTTGACGCCCGCGCGCAGCACGTCGGGCACCGCGAGCGGCCCCTCCTTGCGGACCTTGTCGCGCAGCGAGCCGTTCTCGAAGAAGTCCATCGCGATGTACGGCTTGCCCGAGCGGGTCACGCCGGTGTCGAAGACGGTCACGACGTTGGGATGACCGGTCAGGCGGCCGGTGAGCCGGAGCTCGCGCTGGAAGTGGCGCATGGTGCGCTGGTCGACCCGGTCGACCGACAGGACCTTCAGCGCCACGATCCGGTCGAGGCGCTCCTGGTAGGCGCGGTAGACGACGGCGAAACCGCCCTGGCCCGCCTGATCGAGCACCCGGTAGCCGGGCGCGTCCTCGGCTGGCAACACGGCACTCCCCCCTGTTGCCGGTGAGTTTAATGTGAAATTTCGGCTTTCAGGGGGTCAACGGGTTCATCAGGTACGCGCCGAACACCACCGACACGGCGGCCACGACCAGGAAGAAGAAGACGTAGAAGCCGCCGGGCAGGAACGTCAGCCGGGCGAGCTGGTCGGCGTCGGAGTCTCTGGCCTGCCGCCTGCGCCGCTTGCGCTGCAGCTCGACGATCGGCCGGACGCCGCCGAACAGCAGGAACCACGTCGCGACCATGGCCACGATCTGCTGGACCTGGGCGGGGGCGTACATGGACAGGGCGAACACCGCGCCGCCGGTGACCAGCAGGATCAGCGCGCCGTAGAGGTTGCGGATCAGCAGCAGCATGCACACCAGGAAGAGCAGCACGCTCCAGATCAGCAGCGTGATGCGGCCCTGCTCGGTGAGCCAGGCGGCGGCCAGCCCCAGCAGCGAGGGGGCCAGGTAGCCGGCGAGCGCGGTCAGCACCATGCCGGGGCCGTTGGGGCGGCCCCTGGTCAGCGTGACGCCGGAGGTGTCGGAGTGGAGCCGGATGCCTTCCAGCTTGCGCCGGGTGAGCAGCGCCATGACCGCGTGGCCGCCCTCGTGGGCGATCGTGATCAGGCCCCTGGACACCTGCCAGGGGGTGCGGAACGCGACGACCGCGAGCGCGGCCAGAGCCGAGACCAGCACGACCCAGGGGTCGGGGTCAGGCTGAACCTTGATCAGGTGGGCCCAGAGCATGTCCATCGAGGAGAAACACTAGCCGGGTAAAGTCCCGGCTGTGGCCGCAGAACTACATTCTGACGCGGACGTTCCGGCGTGGTGGCGCGACCTCGGGCTGCCGGGCCTGATCGACCTGCATGTGCATTTCCTGCCCGAACGAATGGAACGCCGGGTCTGGCATCACTTCAACCACGGCGGCCCCTTGATGGGCGCCGGCTGGAAGATCGAGTACGAACGCCCGGTCGAGGAGCGGCTGACGAGGCTGCGCGAGATGGGCGTACGGCGCTTCCCCGCCCTGGCGTACGCGCACCGGCCGGACATGGCGCGCGACCTCAACGCCTGGACGCTCGACTTCGCCCGCCGCAACCCCGACTGCCTGCCGTCGGCGACGTTCTACCCCGAGCCCGGCGTCGCGGACTACGTGCGCGCGGCGCTGGCGGACGGCGTCCAGATCTTCAAGGTGCACCTCCAGGTCGGCGGCTTCGACCCGGCCGGGCCCGAGCTGGACGAGGTCTGGGGGCTGCTGGCGGAGTCGGGCGTGCCCGTGGTCGTGCACGCCAGCTCGGTGCCCGTGCCCGGCGGCCACGTGGGGCCGGGGCCGATCGGCGCGGTGCTGGCCGCCCATCCGCGGCTGCGGGCGGTGATCGCGCATCTGGGCATGCCCGAGTACGAGAGGTTCTTCGAGCTGGCCGTCCGCCATGAGCGGGTCGCCCTGGACACCACCATGGCCTTCACCGACTTCTCCGAGCGCGGCATGCCGTTTCCCAGCCGATTGCGCCCGGTTCTGCGTGATCTCGGGGGATGATGGGACATGGGAAACCCCCTTGATGACGTGGTCGCGATGCCATTCAGCA
>NZ_JBSFGJ010000798.1:0-2179 GCF_053596515.1 Nonomuraea sp. NPDC001684 | reverse complement strand
CGGTGGAAGAACGCCTCCTGCAGCGTGGTGATCGTGGCGGTGATCTGGGCCGCCATGAGCTGGGCGGTCAGGTCGCCCGCGGGCGCGCCCACGGCCTCGCCCAGCGCCGCGGCCAGCGCGTGCCGCTCGCCCGCGTGGGTCAGCTGGACGGCCGCCAGCAGCGCCGGGGTGGCCGCGATCACCCGGACGCGGGTCAGCAGCCCCTCCACGTCCACGTCCCGCGCCCCCTGGGCGGCCATCGTCCGGTAGTGCTCGCGCAGCGCGCCGAGCGGCGAGACGCCCGGCGCCCGGCCCGCCACGATCGCGGCCGTGTCCTCCGTGACGCCGTCGAGGGCCAGGCACTCCTTGCTGGGGAAGTACGCGAACAGCGTGACCTTCGCGACCCCGGCCGCCTCGGCGATCTCGTTGACCGTCACCGCGTCGTAGCCGCGCTCGGCGAACAGGCGCAGAGCCGTCTCCGCGATGCGCCGCCGCGTCTGCTCCTTCTTGCGCTCCCTGAGTCCCGCCATCATGACTCCACGATAACCGTACCGGGTAAGAAAACAAACCCGGTACGGATTCCTACTCCGCGGTGCTCATCGGCGCGCGGGCGGCCAGACCGGCGGTGGCGGCGAGCATGGCGGCGCTCAGCGCGAAGACGCCGAGCACGCCGGTCGCCCCCGCCACCACGCCCGCCACGGCGGGCACCAGCACCTGACCCAGCCGGTTGCCGGTCAGGCGCAGCGCGAGCGCCGTGCCGCGCTCGCCGGCCCGCGCGCGACCGGCCACCCAGGACAACGTCAGGGGCTGGCCCAGCCCCAGCGCGAAGCCCATCAGCGCGACCACCGGCACCGCGGCGGCCGGGCCGCACAGCGGCAGCGCGGCGACGGTGACCGCGGCGGCGACGGTGCTGGTCACCAGGACGGCGCGGCGGCCGTACCGCAGGACCAGGCGTTCCATGGCGAGCCTGCTCGCCATGGTGGTGGCGGCCCGCAGCGCCAGCAGCGCGCCGACCGCGACCACCCCGGCGCCGCGGCTCTGCCCCCAGGCCGGCAGGTACGCCAGCACCAGGTCGATCGTGGACACCGTGGCCAGGCTCGTGACCAGGGCCTGCCACATGCCCTCCTGGCCGAGCGTGCCGCGCAGCGGGAAACGCCGGACGGCGGCCCGCCCGCGCGCCGGGCCCGGCCCGTCGGTCCACAGGCTCGCCAGCCCCGCCACCAGCCCGAACCCGGCCGCCACGACGAGGGCGGGCCCGACGCCGGCCGCACCGCCCGCGTCGCCGCTCGTGGCGAGCGTGCCACCCGCCACGAGGGCCGCGGCGGACGGCCCGGCGAGCTGGCCGAGCGAGGTGAACACGGTGAAGCGCGCGTAGGCGCGGTCGTGGCCCCCGGCGGCCACCCGGTTGGCGATGACGGCCTGCTGGGCGACGACGGACAGCAGGTGCCCGAGCCCGAACAGCGCGTTGAGCAGCACCAGCGCCCACAACGAGCGGGCCACGGCCAGGGCCAGGGCGCTGCCGGTGATCAGCCCGGCGCCCAGCAGGGCCGCGCCGCGCTCGCCGGAGGCGTCAACCCAGCGCCCGGCGGAGACGGCCGCGAAGAGCGGGAGCACCGAGAACCCGGCGGTGATGAGCCCGATGCCGAGGTTGCCCGCGCCGATCTCGATGGCCCGGTAGCTGACCATCGGACGGGCCGCGAACGTCGCCGCCTGCACGCACACCGCCGCCACCATGAGCGGGCCGAACCACCGGCCCGTCCCGGCCCGGCGGGTCGTCACATCCGGACGACCATGGTGTTGGACACCCGGTCGTGCACCCCGCGGTGGTCACGGTCCCAGATCAGGGCCGGCAGGGCCAGGCCGAGCAGGACGGTGCGCACCAGCACGGGCAGCAGGCGCGGGGCGCCGCCGTCCATGGCGGCGACGCGGACGCCGGCCAGCCGGTGGCCGAACGTCTGGCCCATGAAGCCGACGAGCAGCAGGTATTGGAGCGCGAACACCAGCACGGGCGCCCACGGGGACTCGGCCGGGTTCATCCTGAGCAGCAGCTGCACGACGACCCAGGTGCAGATCATCCAGTCGATCACGAGCGCGGCGATCCTGCCCGATCCTGACCGGGGCGGAGGGCACGTTCTGCGCCGGGGCCGACCTCAAGGCCATGGGCCAACCCTCGACCGATCCAGAGGTTCAAGCAAGAGCC
>NZ_JBSFGJ010000797.1:0-2181 GCF_053596515.1 Nonomuraea sp. NPDC001684 | reverse complement strand
CGGCGAACTGGTGCTCGGCATGGCGGACGAGTTCGTGCTCACGCGCACGGTCCGCGACGCCGCGGGCCTGCTGGACGCGGTCCACGGGCCGGGGATCGGCGACAAGTACACCGCGCCTCCCCCGCGCGGGCCGTACGCGCGGGAGCTCGTGACGGATCCGGGCCGGTTGCGGGTCGCGCTGACCACCACCTCCTGGATGGGCACGGACGTGGACCCGGAGGTCGCCGCGGCGGCGGTCGCGACGGCCCGCGTGCTGGAGCAGGCGGGGCACGTCGTGGAGGAGGCGAGCCCCGCGGTCGACCGGGAGGACGCCATGAGGGCGTGGATCATCGAGGCCGTCGGGGTCGCCTCCCCGTGCCTGCTCGCGCCACGGCAGCCCGACGAGGCCAGGATGGAGGCGGTCTCGCGGGAGTTCCTGAAGGCGGCCAGGCAGGCCACCGCGCTGGACATGCTGGCCGCCTTCGACGCCCAGAACCGGATCACCCGTTCGGCGGCGGCCTTCTTCGCCGGGTACGACCTGCTCGTCACGCCCACCCTGGGCCGTCTGCCGGTGCCGCACGGCACGTTGCGGTACGACGATCCCGGTCAGACACTGCGGGGATGGCTGGAGACGTTGTCCGGGTTCGGGCCGTTCACGCAGTTGTTCAACACCACCGGGCAACCGGCGATCAGCCTGCCGCTGGGGCAGAGCGCGGGCGGGCTGCCCATCGGCGTGCAGGTCGCCGCCGCCTACGGGCGCGAGGACCTGCTGTTCCAGGTTGCCGCGTACCTGGAACGGGCGATGCCGTGGCGGGACCGGGTGCCGCCGATCTTCGCGGGCGGCCTGTCCGGGTGACGGGGAGGCGGCCGCTCTGAGGCGGTGGGTGCGGGCGGCTCGGCTTCGAGCGGGGGCATGGTCATGCCCGGTCGAGGTCGTAGCCGCCCTTTCAGGCCGGTTCCAGGGCCGTCGCGCCGACGTGGCGGGGGCCGTCGCGAGCGCGCTGGGGGGTGCCCGCGAACGGCCGCCTCGCGTGAACTCGATCGCCGGCTCGGGTGAAAGACGTGCGACACCACTTCCTTGCAAAGGCTCAACCACATGCCGCCCAGTACAACGCTGTCCGACGCCGCCCTGATCGAACGGTCGTGGCGAGATCCCGAGGACTTCGCCTTGCTGTTCGACCGGCACGCAGGACACATCCACCGTTATGTGGCCCGCCGGCTCGGCGACGACACGGCCGACGACGTCGTCTCCGAGACGTTCCTCGCGGCGTTCAGGCAGCGCCGGGACTACGACACCGCCCGTCCGGAGGCGCTCCCCTGGTTGTACGGCTTCGCGACCAACTTCGTCCGCCGGCACCAGCGCGCAGAGATCAATCGTTACAAGGCGTACTCGAAGGTGGGCGCGCTGCCCGACGCGGACGACGCCGCGGAACAAGCACTTGAGCGGGCGAGCGCGCAGGCCGTGCGCCGCCCGCTCGCCCGGGCGCTGGCCTCGCTGAAGGCCCGCGACCGCGACGTCCTCTTACTCGTGGCCTGGGCCGACCTCAGCTACGAGGAGGTGGCCAACGCCCTGTCCATCCCGATCGGAACGGTTCGTTCCCGCCTCAGCCGCGCGCGGGCCATCGTCCGCGACGTCCTCGGCAGCATCGACCCCACGATGGAGCAGACCTCATGAACGACCAGACCGACCTGACCGAGCTGCGTGACCTGTTCGCCGACAAGCCGAACCCGACGGCGGATCGCCTCGCCCCCGCCCGTGCCGCGCTCCTGGCCGAAGCCCGTACGAAGCGCCGGTTCCGGCTCCGGGAGGCCGGGCTACGGCGTCTGGTGCCGGCAGCGGGCCTGGTCGCGGCGATGGCCGCGGGGGTGATCGTCGTCCAGACGGTCAACTCCTCCGCGCCCGCGAGCGCCGCCGAGGTCCTGCGGCTGGCGGCCGAGGCCGCGGCCGCCGCGCCCTGGCCGCAACCCCGCGACGACCAGTACCTCCACTACGAGCGCATCGCGGAGTCGCACAGCGAGAAGGGGGTCCGCAACGTCGTTCCACGGCACAACACGGGTGAGGTCTGGGAGTCCGTGGACGGCTCCCGCACAGGGCTCCACTGGCACAAGCCGGCGAAGACCGTCCCCCGAGGGGGCGAGTACAAGGAGCTCCTGATCCGGTGCCCCGAACGCGGCTTCGGGCGTCCCACCTACGCCGACCTG
>NZ_JBSFGJ010000796.1:0-2187 GCF_053596515.1 Nonomuraea sp. NPDC001684 | reverse complement strand
GTCCCGGCGTGCCGAGCCGATGACGTACCAGCGCTTCACCGGCAGCGCCGAGGCGCGCCGGCGCTACTGGGCGCGCAGCCACGTCGGCTGGCGGCAGATCGGCCGGGCCGCACCCAACGCCGGCCACCGCGCGGTGGCCGAGCTGGAGCGGCGCGGACTGCTGGCCGGCATCGTCACCCAGAACGTCGACGGGCTCCACCAGGCCGCCGGGGCGCGCCGGGTGATCGAGCTGCACGGCGGCCTCGACCGCGTCGTGTGCCTGTCGTGCCGCGAACGCACCCCGCGCGCCGAGCTGGAGCGCCGGCTCAGCGCGGCCAACCCGCGCTGGGCCGCCGAGGGCCGCGTCAACCCCGACGGCGACGCCGCCCTCACCGACGCCCAGGTCGCCGGGTTCCAGGTGGTCGACTGCGTCTCCTGCGGTGGTCTGCTCAAGCCCGACGTGATCTTCTTTGGCGAGAACGTGCCGAGGGATCGGGTGGCGGAGTGCTTCGCGCTCGTGGGCGGGGCGCGCTCGCTGCTCGTGCTGGGGTCGTCGCTGGCGATCAGGTCGGGGCTGCGCTTCGTCACCAGGGCCGCCGAGCTCGGGCTGCCCGTCGCCATCGTCAACCAGGGCCCGACCGGCGCCGACGCCGACGCCGCGCTCCTGCTGGACGCCCCGCTCGGCGCCACCCTGACCGAGCTGGCCGCCCGCCTCTGACCCGCACGCCCGTACCGGGCGGAGCGCGAGGCGGCGCCGGGGCGGCACAATGGGGGGCATGCCTCCTCGTCCATGCCCCTGCGGTCTGCCCGCGTCCTACGCGGACTGCTGCGGGAGATACCACCGCGGTGAGGGGTCGGCCCCCACCGCGGAGTCGCTCATGCGGTCCAGGTTCAGCGCGTTCGCCGTGGGCGACGAGGCCTATCTCATGGCCACCTGGCATCCCGCCGACCGCCCGGCCCGCCTCGACCTCGACAGGAAGGTCGCCTGGACGGAGCTGGAGGTGCTGGAGAGCACCGGCGGCAGCCCCGTCCACACCGAGGGCACCGTGCGGTTCCGCGCCCACTTCGTCAACCGGCGGGTGCCGGGCGTGCTCGACGAGCACAGCAGGTTCGTCCGGCTGGACGGCCGCTGGGTCTACGCCGGGGTCGTGGCCGGCGGCCGGTAGTCGCAGTCGTAGCCGAAGTACCGCGGCCCGGCCAGTTCCAGGCCGCCCGGCGAGGTCCAGCGCGAGTCGCAGGGCACGGCGATGACCGTGACGCGCAGGCCGTAGCGCATGGCCTCGGTGGTGACCGGCTCGCCCGAGTCGGTGTCCAGCACGCAGATCAGGTCGGGCGTGGTGGCCACGATCTCGCCGTCCCGGCGGGCCAGCAGGTGCTCGTTCTGGAAGCTGAGCTCCAACGTGCCGGTGCCCTCCAGACGGGCCTGGCCGCGGGCGAAGCCGCCGGTGGTGCGGCGCTCGACGTCCACGACCTTGCCGGTGAACAGCTTCAGGCCGCCCAGCACGTCCAGGGCCGCCGCCACCGGGTCGGCGTGCCCGGCGCGGGCCAGCCGCACGGCCCGGCCCAGGTCCTCGGCCAGCGTCAGCGTGGCCGGCACCAGACCGTCGCGCAGCTGGTCGCCGCGCATGACGGTGTCGGCGCAGGAGACCTGGCAGCCCATCTGCACGCACGCCGCCCTGGCCAGGCGCTCGGCCCACACGTTGGACACCGTCTCCAGCACCAGCGTGTTGCCCTTGTCGTCGGCCAGCGCCATCGGCGTGTTCGGCACGCCGATCAGCGTCGGCAGCACCATCTGCGCCTCGGGGAAGGCGCGGCCCATCGCGTCGCCGTCCACGATCGGCAGGCCCGCCTGCGCGGCGGCGGCGATCGGGATCATCGAGTTCACGCCGCCGACCTCGATGGGCACGATGTGCGTGGCCTGACGGCCGAGCACCGCCTCCAGGGCGCGCAGCGCGGTCAGCTCCTCGGTGCCCGCCGGCAGCTTCTCCAGCAGCACGGTCGGCGCCCCCATGCCCGAGACCGCCACGACGGTCGCGTCCGCGGGCACCTCGTCGATGGCCACCAGCGGCACGGGACCGTGCCTGCGGATGGCCTCGCGGGCCAGCAGCTTGCCCACGTACGGGTCGCCGCCGCCGAACGCCGCCGTCCCCGTCCGACGCCAGCGCTGCCGCACGTCGTGCTTGGCCTGGATGGCCGGCGCGGTGGTGG
>NZ_JBSFGJ010000795.1:0-2205 GCF_053596515.1 Nonomuraea sp. NPDC001684 | reverse complement strand
GCTGGCCAAACGGCACCGCTTCGAGCTCGTGGGCCGCACGGTCGACGCCGAGGGCCGCACGATGCGCTTCGAGGACGGCCGCTCGGCCGACGTCGACGCCGTCGTCTGGGCGACCGGCTTCCGCTACGACTACTCCTGGGTGCACGCGCCCGTCCAGGACGAGGGCGGCGGCATCACGCAGGACCGCGGTGTGACCGCGTCCCCCGGACTCTACGTCCTCGGCATGCAGTGCCAGCACTCCTACGGTTCGGCGCTCATCTGGTGGGTAAAGGACGACGCGGCTTATCTGGTCGAGCGCATCAGGCAGTTCCGTCCCCAGGCGGTGGCGGGCAGAAGGGGTTGAGCGACATGTCCAGGCAGGTGGCGCTGCTGCGCGGAGTGAACGTCGGCGGCCGGAACATGGTGAGCATGGCCGAGCTCCGCAAGCTGCTGGAGGGCCTCGGCTTCGAGGACGTCAAGACGCACCTGCAGAGCGGCAACGTCGTCTACACCAGCGGGAAGAGCCCCGAGGCGGCGGCGGCCGAGATCCAGGCCGCGCTCGCCCGCGACCTCGGCGTCTCGGTGCCCGTCCTGGCCAGGACGGGCGCCGAGCTGGGCGAGATCCTCAAGGCCAACCCGCTCGGGGACGTCGCCGCCGACGACGCCCTGCACCTCGTCACGTTCCTGTCGGACAAGCCCGACGCAGGGCCGATCAAGGCGCTCGACCCCGACGCCTTCAAGCCCGACGTCTTCAAGCACGTCGGCAAGGAGATCTACGTCTGGTGCCCCGACGGGGTGCGCAACACCAAGCTGTCCTACTCCTTCTGGGAGAAGAAGCTCGGCGTCACCGCCACCGCCCGCAACTGGAAGACCGTCTCCAAGCTGCACGAGCTGGCCACCGCCGGTTAGCCCGCCAGCACCCGCTTGAGCGTCTTGCCGATCGGCCCGCGCGGCAGCGACTTCGCGACCACGTACCGCGCCGGCCGCTCGGCCGGGTCCAGCCGGTCGGCGGCGAAGGCGCGCAGCTCGTCCTCGGGCACGGGCGAGCGCAGCACGACGGCCGCCGTGACGCCCTGCGGCCCCTCGAACGCGGCGGCCTCGACCACCTCGGGATGCCAGTGCAGGGCGTGCTCGACCCGCAGCGAGGAGATCCGGCGCCCGCCGGCGGTGATGACGTCGGCGGCCCGGTCGAAGAAGCGCAGCCGGCCCTCCCCGTCCAGTTCGCCCAGGTCGCCCATGTGGGTCCAGCCGTCGCGGAAGGTGCGCTCGTCGGCGGCGGCGTCGGTCAGGTAGTAGCGGCGGGGGGCGGCCGAGCGCAGGCAGATCTCGCCCGCGTCGGTGACCCGCACCTCGGTGCCCGCGCTCGGGCGGCCCAGCAGCCCTTCGTCGTCGGGCGTGGGCGGCGTCTCCACCGGGCGGTGCACGAAGGCGGGGGCCGACTCCGTCGAGCCGTAGCCGATGACGATCCGCACGCCCGGCAGCGCCCGCATGAGCCGGGCCACCGTGGCCATCGGCACCGGTGCCGAGCCCAGCATGAGCGCCCGCAGGCCGGACAGGTCGTACCGCTCGTGCCAGCCGTGCGCCACCATCCGGGTCGCGGTGGACGGCGGGACGATCGCCATCGGCACCCGCAGCTTCTCCAGCATGCGGGCCACGTTCTCCGGCCCGAGGTCGGTCAGCACGTGCGTGGTCGCCGGGGCGGTCATCGCCGTCATCAGCGCGCTGTGCCCGGCGTTCGTGCCCAGCGGGACGGCGGCCAGCACCCCGTCCACGCCGGTGAACAGCTTCCCGCGGCCCTCGTGGCCGTAGGTGAGGTTCGCGACGGGGACCGCCACGGCCTTGGGACGGCCGGTCGTGCCCGAGGTGTAGAGGATCTCGGCGACGTCGTCGTCCCGGGCGCCCGCCGCGTCGCCCAACGGGCCGGGCAGCACCTGGCCCACCCCGCACTCGGCCAGCCGGGCGCGGACCTCCTCCTCCGGCAGCGCGGGCGGCAGCCCGAGCACGGTGCCGCCGGCCAGGTGCACGGCCACGGCGGCGACCGCGTGCCCGATCCAGTCGTCGTGCCGCAGCGCCGTCCTGACCGGGGCCAGCCGGGCGGCCAGCTCCTCCGACCGGGCGGTCCAGTCGGCCACCCGCAGCTCGCGCTCGCCGTCCACGACGAGTGCCACATGATCGCCCCGACGGGCGCTGACCAGTTCTGCCGGGTTCGTCGTCATGCGGCCGATG
>NZ_JBSFGJ010000794.1:0-2223 GCF_053596515.1 Nonomuraea sp. NPDC001684 | reverse complement strand
GCCAGATACACCCCGTGACCACTGGAGTCCACCGCGACCATCCGGGCCCGCTGCCCGAGCGCCGCACGCATCTTCAGCGCCCCGCTGTAGGGCGTGGCCGGATCCCGCAGATTCTGGATCAGCAGGACGTTGGCCGGACCCCGCGAACCGATCCGCGTGGCCCGCTCGGCAGGCCGGAACGGCCAGTACGCACACGGCCCCAGATTCACCGGCATGCCCGCCGTCAACGGGTAGGCGGCCCGGCTCCGCCGCACCTGCTGCTCGTGCCGGGCGAGCGAGCTCGGCCACACCACGTCGTTGCACATCGTGGCACCGGCGTGCGCGGCGGTGTTCTGCAAAGCGGCCTGCGGCGGCTGGTTCGGCGCCGGCAGCTCGGCGCCGCTCAGCGCGGCCTTCAACAGCCCGGCCAGCATCGGGTAATTCGCCCGCGAGTACAGCGCGTTGAGCAGCGTCTCCCGCAGCAGGTTGCCGGTCAGCCGCTGCTCCGGCCCGGACCCCGGCCAGGCGAGCGGCTCGCGGTCCAGCCGCGCGGCCAGCTCCAGGAACGTCCGGCGCACCGCGGCCACGTCGGCGCCCAGTCCGTAGTCGCCGTCACGCGCGGCCGCCCACGCGCCGAAGTCGGGGAAGGCGTCCTGAACCCCGACGGCGTAGTTGGCCAGCCACTGGCGCGCCACCTTCTGCGGATCGGGGTCGTCATTGCTGTCGAGGATCACCCGATCGGTGGTGCCGGGGAACATCGTGGCGTGCACGGCGCCCGCGTAGGTGCCGTACGAGACGCCCCAGTAGGAGATCTTGTCCTCGCCGAGCGCCACCCGGATCCGGTCGATGTCCCTGGCGTGGTTGCGGGTGCTGATGTGCCGGATCAGCGGCCCGCCGTTACGGGCGCACGCCTCGGCGATCCGACGCGACCACGCCGCGTTCCCGGCGATCCCGCCGTCGGCGTCGGGGTAGGGCTTCAGACGCGTCAGCGACAGGTCGGCGGGCGCGAGCCCGCAGGAGACCGGCGAGCTCTTCCCGACGCCACGCGGGTCGAACCCGACGACGTCGAAGCGGTCGAGCACGTCCTTGGGCAGCTTCTTCACCAGGGTGCTGGGCCGGTTCAGCCCCGGGCTGCCCGGACCGCCCGGGATGATCAGCAACACGCCACGGCGCACGTCGGGACGGGCCGTCCTGATCCTCGACACCGCCAGCGTGACCGACGGGCCGCCGGGGGCGGAATAGTCCATCGGCACCTCGATCGTCATGCACTCCTGGCGGGGATCGACGCCCTCGCCGGGCCGGCAGGAGCTCCACGAGGTGACGGCGGCGTGCGCCGGAACCGCCAGAAGGGTGGCCGTCAGGGCGGACGCGGACAACAGGGCAAGGGATTTCATCAGGGGCCTCTCGGTTCCGGTGGGGACGTCCACGACTCTGCCGGGTCGTTGATCGCCGAACCAGAGACCTCGTCACCGGCCGCCCGTGACCTCATCATGAAACCGACAAATCACCCACCACCGGAACCAGCACATCCGTCACCAACTCCCCAGGAGGCGTACACCCCGGATCCGACACATACACCTCCCGCACCGCACCCCTCACCACCAGCCGCCGCTCAGCACACCACGCCAGCACAGCATGCACCGTCAACGCGATCTGGTCATAAGGCCCCACATGAGTCGCCCGCGCGAACACCCCACCCGGCAACACCCCCACCTCAAAACCCTGACCGACCTCCCTGTCCTCATCCAGCAACAACGCCACCCGGACATCCACCACCTCACCTACATCAACCGGAAACAACCCCACCAACCGCACCGGCCCGAACCCCTCCGGCAACCCCGCCACCAACCGCGCCACCGCCGCGGACGTAGCCCGCTCCACATCCTCCAACCCCGCCGCCCGCTCACCCACGAACGCCGCCCGCCCCCCGCCCTGCCGCACCACATCCACCTCAGCCGCCGGCAACCCCACAGCCAGCACCCGCTCCAACGACGCCAACGTCCGCCGCCGACGCGCCAACTCCACCTCCAACGACACCCGAACCGACTCCAAAGCCCCCACCTCCCCCGACAACACCCGCCCCACCACCGCCAACGGCACATCCAACGACCGCAACAACCCGATCGACAACGCCTCCCGCGCCTGATCGGCCAGGTATTACCGGTAACCCTTCTGCTGTTCCACTTACGCATGTCGCTAAAACCCCTTCTCGTGTTATTGACGCAACTGCTTTACACTAAACCG
>NZ_JBSFGJ010000793.1:0-2223 GCF_053596515.1 Nonomuraea sp. NPDC001684 | reverse complement strand
GCGGTCATGCTGGCGGTGTGCGTGTGCCTGGCCTGGCTGGTGCTCCCGCGCGCCCTGCCCGGCGGCCGCCGCCCCGCCGGGCGAACCCGGCGCGGCGTCCGCGGCCGCCCGCGACGGCCACGTCTCCGGCCCCCGCCCGGAGACGACGGGGCTGCCCTTCGGCAGGCCCGGACGCCCGTTCGGCAGCACGCCCTTCGTCTTCGGGTTCACCGCCGCGCTCGGCGTGCTGACCGCCTGGCTGCTGGTCCAGGCGCTCACCGCCAGCGCCTCGATGCTCCTGCTGATCATCGTGTCGTTGTTCCTGGCCGTCGGCCTGGATCCCGCCGTGCGATGGCTGGAGGAGCACGGCCTGCCGCGCTGGGCGGCGATCACCGCGGTGTTCACGGCGGTGATCGTGCTGTTCGCCGGGTTCGCCATGGCGATCATCCCGGCGCTGTCGGAGCAGGCGGGACAGTTCGCCGAGCAGCTGCCCACCTACATCCAGCAGTTGCAGAACAACCCGCAGATCCGCGACCTGGACCAGCGCTACCAGCTCCTGGAACGCCTGCAGACGTACCTGACCAGCGGCGACCTCGGCCGGCAGGTGTTCGGCGGGCTGCTCGGCATCGCCTCGATCGTGGTCAGCGCCGTGTTCTCCACGCTGACCGTGCTCATCCTCACCCTGTACTTCCTGGGCGCGCTGCGCTCCATCACGCGCACCGGCTACCGGCTGATCCCGAGGAGCCGCAGGGACCGGGCCCGGCTGCTCGGCGACGAGATCCTCAACCGGGTCGGCGGCTACGTGGCCGGCAACCTGATCATCTCGCTGATCGCGGGCGTGACCACGTTCGTCTTCCTGTCGATCGCGGGCGTGCCGTACGCGCTGGCCCTGGCGATCATCGTGGCCCTCACCGACCTCATCCCGCTCATCGGCGCGTTCATCGGCGCGGGCATCGCCACGCTGGTCGCGCTGTTCGCCTCGCTCCCGGTGGCCATCGCCACCCTGATCTTCTTCGTCGTCTACCAGCAGATCGAGAACTACCTGATCGCGCCCAAGGTGATGAAGTCGTCCGTGGACGTGCCGGCCGCCGCCACGATCGTGGCCGCCCTCATCGGCGGCGCCCTGCTCGGCGTGGTGGGCGCCCTGCTGGCCATCCCGGTCGCCGCCGCCGTCCAGGTGATCGTCAACCACGTGGTGCTGCCCCGTCAGGAACGTCACTGAACGCGCCGGGTGTGAGCGCCTGACCTCGGGGTACCTGGGGCGGACCCGACGCCCGGCATCCCTCGTCCCGCCGGGCGTCCCGACCCCAGGGAGGCCGTCCATGGACGCGATCGTGCTGCTCAAAGAGGACCACAAGACCGTGGAGAAGCTGTTCAAGGAGTTCGAGAAGGCGGGCCAGGACGCCCACAAGACCAAGCAGAAGATCGTCGCGCAGGTCATCGAGGAGCTGACCGCGCACACCTACATCGAGGAGAAGATCTTCTACCCGGCCGCCCGCTCGGGCACCCCCGACACCACCGACCACATCCTGGAGAGCGTCGAGGAGCACCACGTCGTCGTGTGGATGTTGTCGGAGCTGAAGGACCTCGACCCGGCCGACGAGCGCTACGACGCCAAGATGACGGTACTCATGGAGAACGTCCGCCACCACGTCGAGGAGGAGGAGAAGGAGTGGTTCCCGCAGGTGCGCGAGTCCATGGGGCGCAACCGGCTGCAGGAGCTGGGCGAGGAGATGGCCAAGGCCAAGGCCGAGGCCCCGCGTGACCCCCTGAAGATCCCCAGCGCCTCCTCCTAGCCACGGCGCGGGATGGAACGGCCTGGAACGCCCCAACGGGTGCAGGCCCACCCGTCCCGACCCAGGGGGAGATCATGACGTACCTGAGAAGAAAGCTGCCGGCGGTGCTGTGCGCGGCGGTCCTGGCCGGTTCCGGGGCCGCCGTCCTGGCGGGCGCCGCCACGCCCGCCACCGCCGCCACGGGCACGCTGTTCGACGGCTTCGGCCGTGACCTCGCCGAGAACGTCGCGCTCGCCGGCGCCGAGTCCGACGCCCGCCGCGACGCGCTGAGCCACGGGTTCACGGACTGCGAGGTGTTCGAGTCGGTGGTCTCCCAGGACGCCCGCACCCACGTGTTCTTCGCCCTGGTCACGGTGAGTTGCGAGGACGCCGCGCGGTAGGGCGGAGCGGCAGGGCGGCGGGGCGGACCACCGGGGCAGGTGCCGCGCGGGGTTAACGCGACCCACCG
>NZ_JBSFGJ010000792.1:0-2245 GCF_053596515.1 Nonomuraea sp. NPDC001684 | reverse complement strand
CCTCGGCCGCGACCGCGCAGGCCGATCACGCTCAATCGCCCGCCGCAAATGCGACACATACGACTGCACCGTCGGCAACGCCGTCACCGGCGGTGTGCTCCCGTACACGTCCTCGATGAGGGTCTGGGTGGAGACCACGCCTCCCTGGGAGACGAGGAGCCGGGCGAGCACGGCCCGCTGGCGTGGGCCGCCCACCTCGACCCGCCGGCCATCGTCGTCGTAGACCTCCACCGGACCCAGAACCCGGAACTCCACCCCACGCCTCCTGCGCGATCGTGATCCTTGGGGCAGAACCGTAGATCGTGTCGTAAAGCGCGCGCATCCACCGCCGGAGGGATGCCCGGCACGCGGCCGGAACGATCGAGGGGGTTTTCGGCAGTGCGACACCGGGCACCGAGAGGACCCGCCGGATCCTCTGGGATCTCACGGCAGGCACCGACTCGGAGCGGGCCGACCGGATCAGCGCGGGCCGTGCGGCCCGCTCACGGCCCGGCCGATCACCGGCAGGTCGCGCCGAGAGGCAGACCCGGCACGCCGGTGCTCGCCACCGCTCTGGCCCGGTCGCGCCACCACGTCAGGCCGTTTAGCTCGGCCTGCTCTGCCAGGACCGACAGATGAGCGGCGGCGCCCTCGTGGTCGCCCAGGGCGGAGGCCAGCAGGGCCAAATACCAGTCAACCGGCCCCAGCCCGGCTATCCCGGCTCCGGCCACGAGCCGCCCGCCGTACGGCGACATCCGCGCGTAGGTGTCGCGGCACGCCGGGACGTCGCCGACCGCCGCCTGCGCCGCTCCCTGAAGACACGTCATCGCCAGCCACGACCAGTCCGAGGGCGGCGACGGCCACCCTCCGGCCGCGAGCGCGCGCGCCTCCCCGACGTGGCCGGCCGCGCACAGCTGCAGGACGCGGGCATCGTGGTCCAGCGACGGATGGATGCCCGTGATCGTGTCGATGAGCCGCCCGGCCCCGGCGATGGTGCCCTCGCACCAGCTCAGCATGAGCCGTCCGGCGACCACGACCCCTTCGGCGTACCACATGCCGACGCGTTGGGCCTGGCGCCCGGCCTCGGCGTACAGCTCTTCGGCCGCGTCGAACCTGCCGTCCAGGACGAGCCGGCCGGCCCGCCACATCGTGTGCTGGAAACGCGGCCAGGGCAGCGGACGCCGTTCCAGCAGGCGCTCGCATCCGGCCGCGGCCCGGTCGGCGCCGGCCACGTCGAACAGGTCCAGCCGGTAGTGGGTGCGCATCATCTGGGCCAGCAGCTCGTACCCGGGCGCCCGGGCGGTCACCGCCAGATCGTGCAGCTCGTCGGCCAGCGCCGACAGCTCCGGCACGTGCAGCGGCTGGGGGACGGCCAGATGCCGGGCGTTCAGCGCGCGCATCAGCACCCGCGGGTCGCCGAGACGCCGGGCCGTCTCCACCGCGCGCGCCGAGAGCTCGTCGCCGCGGGGATCGCCGCTGCCGTAGAGCTCCTGGGCCAGACCTGCCAGTAGCAGGACGCGCAGCGGTGAGTCCCCGTCGGGAAGCTCGTGCAGCGCGGTCGTGAAATGGTGCACGAGCCACGGTTCGGCCGCCTTGTAGGGGTCGCGCAGCTCCCAGATCGCGGGCGCGCCGAACGCGGTCAGCGCCCGGGCGGTCAGGCCCGAGCCCGGACGCCCCCGGTCGGCGGCCCGTACGGCCTCCTCCCTGACCTGCCGCGCCCCGATCACGTCCCCCGCCTCCAGCAGGGCGTGGATTTGGCGCAGCAGCAACTCGACATGCGCCTCCGGGTCGCCCGTGGCGGCGCCGTGCGCGGCGACGGCCCTGCCCCACCAGGCGGCGGCCTCCTGGTAGGCGAGCCGCCGCCCCGCCTGCTCGGCGGCCGCCGTCGCCCAGTGGATGGCGTCCTGGTAGGCGGCGGGCCCGGCCTCGACCGCGTGGTAGGCGATCGTCTCCACGTCGGTCCCTGGACGGGCGGACAACGCGGCCATGACCGCGCGGTGCAGGGCGGCCTTGCGAAGGGGCGGAATGTCGTTGACGAGACTCTCGCGCACCAGGTCATGGATGAAGATCAGGCAGTCGCCGCCCGAGTCGGGGCAGAGGGCGACCAGTCCGGCCTCGACCGCCTCGTCGAACGTGTCGAGCGGAATCCCACCCACCGTGCAGACGAGCCCCGGGTCGAATGCGCGGCCGATGACCGCGGCGATCCGCAACGCCTCACCCACCCCCACACCCAACACCCCCAAACGCTGACGAACCACTCCCGCCA
>NZ_JBSFGJ010000791.1:0-2281 GCF_053596515.1 Nonomuraea sp. NPDC001684 | reverse complement strand
AGAACCTGCGCGCGGCCCGCGAGAAGCTGAGGGCCATCGCCGACGCCTTCGAGCAGATGGGCGGCCATCACCACCATCACCGGGGCGGCGGCGGGCCGGGCGAGCGCAGGCAACGCGGCCGGCGCGGCGGGCCGGGCGGACCGTTCCCGTTCGACTTCGGCCGCGGCGGCCCCTTCGGCCCGGGCGGGCCCTGGGGGGGGCACCACGGCTGGGGCGGCGGCCGGGGCCGCAAGGCCAAGCGGGGCGACGTCCGCGCCGCGATCCTGGCCCTGCTGGCCGAGGAGCCGCGCAACGGCTACCAGATCATCCAGGAGATCGCCGAGCGCAGCGAGGGCGGCTGGAAGCCCAGCCCCGGCGCCGTCTACCCGGCGTTGCAGCAGCTCACCGACGAGGGCCTGGTGATCGCCGAGGAGAACGAGGGCCGCAAGACCTTCCGCCTCACCGACGAGGGCCGCGCCTACATCGACGCGCACGCCGACGAGGTCCGCGCCCCCTGGGACGAGATGCGTCCGGACATCGACGACAACACCGCCGATCTCTGGCACATCGCCCGACAGTCGGCATTCGCCATGATGCAGGTTCTTCAGACCGGAAACGACGCACAAATCCGCGAAGCGCGTAAGACTCTGGTTGAGACCCGGCGCAAGCTCTACCAGATCCTGGCCGACGGCGAACCGGGCGAGGAGTAACCAGGTGACCGGCTCCGCAGCGACAGGCCGGTTCGGGGAGAGCGAGGAACCAGACATGGACCACAACGATCTCCGCATCGGCGACGCCGAGCGCGAGCAGACGATGGCGGCCCTGCGCGAGCACTTCGCCCAGGGCCGCCTGACCCACGAAGAGCTCGACGAACGCCTCGACCGGGCGCTGGCCTCCAAGACGGTCCGCGACCTGTCCCAGGTGACGGCCGACCTGCCCGGCTCGTCCCCCTCCTACGCCCACCCTCAGCAGATGCCCCAGTTCGACCGGGACGCCTGGCGCCAGGCGATGAGGGCGCACCGCCACCAGATGCAGACCATGCGCCACGCGCAGGCCGGCCGTCCCTGGCACGACCATTCCCGCCGTCACTGGCGCGGCCACCGCGGTCCCGGCCTCCTGCCGCTCCTGATCGTCTTCGGGGTGCTGGGGCTGGTCTTCGGGTTCGGCCTCTTCAAGATCCTGCTGGCGGTCTTCCTGGTGGCCACCGTGTTCAACCTGGTGCACCGCCGCTTTCACTACCGCGGGTGACCTTCGCGTCCCTTCGTGACGTTGGGCCTTGACCAGAATCAACTGACATTTCATGATCTGGCGGGCGGATCTCACCGAACGAAGGGGCGTCGTATGACCGAGCCGGGTTCCGTGGTGGCCGTCACGAATCCGTTCGCCGCGGTGGGCGGCGCCGACGCGCTCGTCCTGGACGCGCCCGGCTACCTGGCGGCCTTCGAGCGCGACCACGCGGACTGCGTCGTCCCCCTGTGGAAGCTGGAGCGCGCCCAGAGCTTCTACGAGCCGGACGTGGCGAGCTGGCGGGCCATGATGGACGGCGACTGGGCCGGCTCCCTCTCCCTGGCCGAGCAGATGGCGCCGCTGGTGGCCGGTTACTTCCGCCACCGGATGCCGGTGAGCCGGGTGCGCGTGGTGGAGTTCCCCGTCAGCGCGTACCTGCAGTGGGAGATGCATCTGCTGGACATGCGGGCCAGGGCGGGCTCCCCCTGCCGGGTGGTGCCCGCGGCGCGCGTGGCCGCCCTCGAACCGGTGCCCGAGCTGGTGATCTTCTCCCCCGTCCTGATGTACGAGGTCCTCTACGACGAGTACGGCGGCGGCCGGGGCGGCCGGCGCATCACCGATCCCGGCGTGATCGGCCCCTGCCTGCGGGCGGTCCAGGAACTGTTCGCCGAGGGCGAGGACGTGCGCGACTTCCACCGGCGGGAGATCGTGCCGCTGCCGCCGCCGTCGGTCACCGACGAGATGCGGGCCGCGGTGCCCCCGTACGCCCACCGGACGGAGGAGTTCCGGGTCTGAGCGCGCCCGAAGTTCCGGCCCGCGGCTGGAACGGGCCACGACGCATCTCCTGACACTTTGGTTTACCCGGACATCAGGGAAATTTCGCAAATTTCGTGACACGGGGGTTGCGGTCCCACCAGAATGCGGTGCGATCCAGCGTCCATCGCAACTGGAGGAAGCCCCCATGCGCAGACCCCTAGGGGCAATGCCGGGAAGTTAAGACGGCTGGCGGTCGAGTCAAGGTGTTCGGCCGAACCTGGGACATGAGAACGGAGATCCAGTAGAACGGGTGATCTTC
>NZ_JBSFGJ010000790.1:0-2309 GCF_053596515.1 Nonomuraea sp. NPDC001684 | reverse complement strand
AGCAGGTCACGGATCTCCCCCGCGAGCCGCGGCAGCTCCTCAACAGCGAGCCGTTTGACGTCGTGCGGTCCCTCTCTCGAGCCCAGCAACCCGCCTCGGCGACGTCGCCTCCTACCGCAGGGACCTGAGCTGGGGCGACCTGAACGTCCTGGGGCTCGGCATCACCGGCGGCGAGGTCACCGCGGCGATGGCCGGCCTGGCCCGCGAGGCGACCGGCCTGATCGAGGCGTTGCGCGGCTGCAGCCCGCGGACGGCCGCCTACCTGGGCCGACGGATCGGCTTCAACGCCGGCTTCACCGGCATTTCGGACCTGGGCTCCGCAACCTAACGATCTCGTCGAATAAGCTGACAAGCCTCTTGACCGTCCGTCGCCCGCGAGGCGATTTATAGGACTACCGACGATAAATCGTGACATTTGGTTCGTTGTAAAAGTTTATGTCTTGAGTGGAAAATGTGGCGTTGCTAGGGTGGCTCGATGCCAGGCACGGCGTACGGCCTTCACCACGCGCCTTGACAGATTTCACTGACCAGGCGCGAAGGCCACGACGTGCGCGGGACCTGTACGGGCGGTGCTGGATGGAATTCGGTCGCGTCGACCGTTGGCGGCTGCCGACCGCGATCAAGATCTTGATCGCCGGCGGATTCGGCGCGGGCAAGACCACCATGGTCGGCGCCGTCTCCGAGACCCGCCCGCTGCGCACGGAAGAGGCGCTCACCCACGTCGGCACGCACGTCGACGACCTGTCGGGCGTCGAGCGCAAGCTCACCACCACCGTCGCGATGGACTTCGGCCGCATCACCATCCGCGACGACTACATGCTCTACCTGTTCGGCACCCCGGGTCAGGAACGTTTCTGGTTCGTGTGGGACGAGCTGGCCATGGGCGCGCTGGGAGCCGTGGTGCTGGCCGACACCCGCCGCCTGGCCGACTGCTTCCCGGCCGTCGACTACTTCGAGAAGCGCGAGCAGCCGTTCATCATCGCGCTCAACTGCTTCGAGGGCACCCGGCCGTTCACCGTCGGCGAGGTGCGCTCGGCCATCGGGCTGGAACCCGACGTGCCCATCGTGCTGTGCGACGCCCGCAGGCGCGACTCCGGGCGCCAGGTGCTCATCACCCTGGTCGAGCACGCGATGAACCGAGGGGTCGCTCCCGTCGGGACCATGTCGTGACCATCACCGGCTACCTTTGACCGATGGAGGAGATCGACCGCCGGATCGTCACGCTGCTCGCCCACGACGGCCGCATGAGTTTCACCGACCTGGCCAGGGAGACCGGGCTCTCCGTCTCCGCGGTCCACCAGCGCGTACGCCGCCTGGAGAAGCGCGGCGTCGTCCGCGGCTACGCCGCCGTCATCGACCACGACGCGATCGGGCTGCCGCTGACCGCGTTCGTGTCGATCAAGCCCATCGACCCCGCCGCCCCCGACGACGCCCCCGTGCGGCTGGCCCATCTGAGCGCCATCGAGGCCTGCCACAGCGTCGCCGGGGACGAGAGCTACATCCTCAAGGTGCGCGTGGCCTCGCCGGTGGCGCTGGAGGACCTGCTGCAGCAGATCCGCGCCTCGGCCAACGTCTCCACCCGCACCACCGTGGTGCTGAGCACGCCCTACGAGCACCGCGCCCCCGTCGTCGCCCCCGACGTCACGCCCGCCGAGCCCGACCAGAACGCCTCCGCCTGAAGCCCACCGGGCGCCGCCCCCCCGCAGGACCGGCGCCCGTACCCGGCAAGCCGGACACGCACCTCGGCGGCCGGGTCAGCGGGTGACCGGGAGCGCGAAGTGGGAGCGCAGCCGGGTCAGCGCGCTCTCCGGAGCGCCCAGGTGCTCCAGCCCCAGCAACGCCGCCCCCGCCACCGGCGGCAGGTCGGCCACCACGAGCTCGGCCCGCGGCGCCCTGGCCGCGAACGCCGCCTCCAGCAGCGGCGTCAGCAGCGGGTCCCGGGCCGTCAGCATGCCACCGCCGAGCACCACCTCGACCGGCGTCCCCAGCAGGCCGAGCCGCCGCAGGCACACCTCGGCCATCACGGTGACCTCCTCGGCCTGCCGCTGGACCAGCGACCGGGCGACCGCGTCCCCGGCCGCCGCGGCGGCCAGCACGCCGGGGGCCAGCTCGTGCAGCCGCCCTTCGTCCACGCGCCCGAAGTGCAGGTCGAGCACCAGCTCCTCGACGGTGGCCGTGCCGAAGTGGGCCGTGACCAGCTCCGCCAGGGCCGTCGGGGCGCCGCGGCCGTCCTCGGCGCGCACGGCGTGCCACAGCGCCTCCTCGGCCACGCCCTGGCCGCCGCCCCAGTCGCCGCTGATCCGGCCGAG
>NZ_JBSFGJ010000789.1:0-2314 GCF_053596515.1 Nonomuraea sp. NPDC001684 | reverse complement strand
CCGAAGGGCCCGGCCGGGCGCGGCAACGTCGCGATCGTCAACTCCTGGGTGGTCGGCAAGGGCGCCTCCCCCGCGCAGGCCGACGCGGCGTGGAAGTGGATCACCTTCTTCTCCGGCGAGGGCCCGCAGCGCAAGTGGGCCGAGCTGGGCGAGGCGATCCCGATCAACAAGAAGGTCGCCGCCACGGCCCTGCCCGCCGACCGCGGCCCGGTCTTCCTGGAGTCGCTGGACGCGGCCACCGACCTCGGCACCAACGCCGTGTGGTCGGAGTACACCGAGGCCCTGGCCAAGCGCATGAACGAGGCCCTGTCGGGCGCCACGCCGGTCGCCACCGCGCTGCAGACCGGACAGAAGGAGGCCCAGGAGGTCATCGACCGCTTCTACGCCGGGAAGACGCAGTGACGGTGCTCACCAGGCGCTCCGGGCAGGTGGCCGCCGAGCCGCGGCCGCCCGCCCGGCGGCGGCGCACGGGCGAGCGGGCCTGGGCCTTCGCGTTCGCCTCGCCCTACCTCCTGCACCTGGTCGCGCTGGCCGCCTGGCCGCTGCTGGCCTCGCTGTTCTTCAGCATGACCGAGTACGACCTGATGTCGGCGCCGAGGTTCGTCGGGTTCGGCAACTTCACCCGGCTGTTCGGCGACCCGGTCTTCTGGCGCACGCTGGGCAACACCGCCTACTTCGCGGTGCTGTTCGTACCGGCGCAGACGGCGCTGGCCCTCGCCCTGGCGGTCGCGCTCAACCAGCGGCTGCGCGGCATGGCGCTGTTCCGCGCGGCCTACTTCGTGCCGGTCGTCTCCTCGTGGGTGGTCGTCGCCTACGTGGCCGACGCCGTCTTCAACCCGCAGACCGGCATCGCCAACCAGGTGCTCGGCTTCCTCGGGCTGCCGGCCGAGAACTGGTTGCAGGATCCGGCGCTGGTGATCCCCACGCTGGCGGCGGTCGCGGTCTGGAAGGGCGTCGGCTACATGACGGTGCTCTTCCTGGCGGGCCTGCAGGCCATCCCCGAGGAGCGCTACGAGGCCGCCAAGATCGACGGCGCGTCGGCCTGGAACCGGTTCCGCTACATCACCCTGCCGGGCATCTCCGGCACCACGTTCCTGGTGCTGGTGCTCACCTCCATCGAGACGCTGCAGTCGTTCGAGCAGGTCTTCGTGATGACCGACGGCGGGCCGCACGGCGCGAGCGAGCTGACCGTGCTCTACCTCTACCGGCAGGGTTTCCAGTTCTTCCAGATGGGCTACGCCTCGGCCGTGGCGTGGGTGCTGTTCGTGCTGGTGCTCGCGCTGACCCTGGTGCAGTTCCGGCTCCAGCGCAGGTGGGTGCACTATGCGTAAGACCGTCTCGTACGTGCTGGTGCTGGCGGGGGCGGCGGTCATGCTGCTGCCGTTCGCCGCGGCGCTGGGCAACTCGCTCAAGAGCTTCGCCCAGTACATCCAGGTGCCGCCCGCGTGGATCCCCGACCCGGTCCAGTGGGACAACTACGCCGAGGTGTGGCGGCGCACGCCGTTCGGGCTCTACCTGGCCAACAGCCTGGTGATCGCGGTGCTCGCGGTGGCCGGGAACGTGCTGACCAGCGCCATGGTCGGGCACGCCCTGGCCAGGATGCGGCTGCCGGGCAAGCAGGCGCTGCTGACGATGGCCCTGGGCACGATGATGTTGCCGACCGTCATCACGATCGTCCCGAACTTCCTGCTGTTCCGCTCGCTGGGCTGGCTGGACTCGATGTTGCCGCTCATCGTGCCGTACTGGCTGGCCACGCCGATCGGGATCTTCCTGATGCGGCAGACGTTCCTCGGCATCCCCAAGGACTTCGAGGAGGCGGCCGGCCTCGACGGCGCCAACCCCTGGCAGGTGTTCTGGCGCATCCACCTGCCGCTGGCCAAGCCCGCCCTGGCCACGCTCGCGGTCTTCACCTTCACCACCTCGTGGAAGGCCGTGCTGGAGCCCACGATCTACCTCACCTCGCCGGAGAACTACACGCTGCCGGTCGGCGTGCTGAGCCTGAAGGGGCAGTTCGTCGGCAACGACCAGCTGGTGACGGCCGCGGCGATGATGAGCCTGCTGCCGATGCTGGTGGTGTTCGTGCTGGCCCAGCGTTACTTCGTCCGCGGAACCATGTCCGCGGGTCTCAAGGGCTGACAGAGCCCATGTCCGATCCGGAAAGGAAATCGTGACCACAACATCCGGGCTGCGCCTGGGCGTCATCGGCGCGGGCACCATCGCGGAGTTCCACGTGGCCGCCGCCCGCCAGAGCGCCGGGCAGGTGAAGGTCGCCGCGGTGTGCGACGTCCGGGCCGAGGCGGCCGAGAAGCTGGCC
>NZ_JBSFGJ010000788.1:0-2324 GCF_053596515.1 Nonomuraea sp. NPDC001684 | reverse complement strand
CCCGCTCGCCCATGGCGGCGCCCAGCATGTCCGCGGTCAGCCGCTCCCCGGCCGCCGCGCGCACCCGTCCGTCGCGGCGCAGACGTACCACCCCGCGTACAGGCCGAGGGCCAGCGACTGCATGATCGACACCGAGCCGAACGCGCGCCCGAGCTCGACGAAGAGCGTCGCGCAGAAGAACACCAGCGGCGGCGTGACCACCAGCGACAGCAGCTCGCGCTTGTTGACCAGGAGCACGCCGAGCAGGCTCGACACCACGAACGCGGCCCCCACCAGGTAGGACAGGCCGAGCACCGCGGTCAGGACATAGCCCGCCAGGGTGGCGACCAAGGTGAGCGCGATGGCGCCGCGAGCGGTCAGCCTGACGCCAGAACGCCTGCCCTTCTCTGCCACTGTCCCACCCCCGTTTACGGCGACCCGCCTGCCAACTTACCGTTCGAGTGCGAAATCAGAGACGTGGTTTCGAGCAGTTCGGGCGAGGCCAGGGGTCGCGGCAGCCCTTCGAGCATGTCCGGGGCGTCCAGGTCGCCGTCCACGACGCCCAGATCGTGGAGTTTGCGTGCGGTGACCAGGACGCGGCTTTCAAGCGAACCGACCGACTTGTTGTACGCCTCCACCGCCCGCGTCAGCGCCTTGCCCAGCGACTCCACGTTCCTGCCGAGGGACGACAGCCGCTCGTACAGCTCCTTGCCCAGCTCGAACACCGCCCGCGCGTTCTCGCTCAGCGCGGCCTGCTGCCAGGCGTAGTGGGCGGTGCGCAGCATCGTGATCAGCGTCGTCGGGGTGGCGATGTGCACCCGCCGCGCCATGGCGTACTCCAGCAGCGCGGGGTCGCGTTCGAGCGCGGGCGCGAGGAACGCCTCGCCCGGGATGAACAGCACCACGAACTCCGGCGAGGGGTTGAACCCCTGCCAGTACGCCTTGGCCGCCAGCCGGTCGACGTGCTCGCGCACGTGCCTGGCGTGCGCGTCGAGCCGGACGGTGGCCAGCGACTCGTCGCCCGCCTCGGCCGCCTCCAGGTAGGCCGCGAGCGAGACCTTGGAGTCGACCACGATGTTCTTGCCGCCGGCCAGCCTGATCACCATGTCGGGACGCATCGCGCCCTCGACGACCTGCTCCTCGAAGTCGCAGTGGCGCTGCATCCCGGCGATCTCGGCCACCCGGCGCAGTTGCAGCTCGCCCCATCGCCCGCGCGCCTCGGGCCGCTGCAGGGCCCTGACCAGCGCGGTCGTCTGCGAGCGCAGCTGCTCGTTGCTCTGCTGCACGAACTCCATCTGCTTGGCCAGCTCCGCCCGCGCCGCCCGCTGCCCGGCCTCGGTGTCGCGAAGCTGCGACTCGACCCGCGCGAGCGCGTCCTTCAGCGGCTCGACCAGGTGCTCGACGGCCTGCCTGCGCTGGTCGAGATCGCCGGCGGCCTCGGCGCGGCTGGCCGACAGCCGGGTCTCGGCCAGTTCGAGGAAACGCACGTTGTTGACGTCGAGGGCGCGCGTGGACAGGGCCTGGAACCGTTCGGCGAGCTGTTCCTCGACGTAGACCAGCTTCTCGGCGGCCGATCTGGCCCGCGCGTCGGCCTCGGCCACCCGTACCGCCGCGCGGGTCCTGGCGACCAGGAAGCCGACGAGGAGTCCGAGGGCGAGTCCGATGAGCAGCGAGACGACATCCACTCCAACGATGATTGCAGCACATCGCGTCTGGATCTTCCCGACACGCTTGCGGAATCCGCTTGTGCGCCGACTGATCCGTCACGCACAGTATTGGGATGGCTACCGGTACGAGGCTCGCCGTCGCCGTGTCCGCGGTGTCGGTCGCCCTGATCGCCCTGGCCGGAGCCGTGATCACCGGTCCCGGGGTCGAGGGGCCGGCGGCCACCCGCCCGACCCTGCGCTGGACGCCCGGCGCCTGCGTCACCGACCGCTACGCGCTGATCCCCTGCAACGGCGGCGACTTCGAGGTGCTGGCCATCGCCCACGACCCGCCGCGGCCCGCCGACTGCCCCGACGACACCGACGACGTGCTGCGCATCGGCCTGGGCCGCACGGCCTGCGTGCGGTCCTTCCTGGCCCCGCACGCCGGCGTGCCCGGCGGTGGCGGCGGCCTGCTCAGGCCCGGCGACTGCGTGGCCCTCGACGGACGGGAACGCCCGTGCGCGGGCGCCGGCTGGTACGGCAGATCCATCGCGATCGCCTCGACCGCCGACGAATGCCCCTCGACCACCCTCGACACGCTCGAAAGCGGAGCGAACGTCGTCTGCCTGGGCCCCGGCGGTCAGGTGCTCGCCGAGGGCGCGTGCGTGGCCAGACCGCCCGCCGACGTCGTCGCCAGGT
>NZ_JBSFGJ010000787.1:0-2349 GCF_053596515.1 Nonomuraea sp. NPDC001684 | reverse complement strand
CCCTGGATCAAGACCGGCGGCAAGGTGAACTACCAGCCGGGCGAGGGCAAGCACTGATGGACGCCCACACCGGCAGCAGGTCCCGCCTGACCCGGCGGGGCCTGCTGGCCTCGACCGCGGCCGCCGCGGCCGGCGCGCTCGCGGCACAGGCCGCTGCGGCGGGCCCGGCCCAGGCTGCTTCGCCGGGCTCGGCGGTGGAGCCCTTCCACGGCCCGCACCAGGCGGGGATCGCCACCGTCCCGCAGGCCCACGCCGTCTTCGTCGGACTGGACCTGCGCGCGGGCGTCGGCCGGGAGGCGGTGGCCCGGATGATGCGGCTGCTGACCGACGACGCCCGCCGCCTGAGCGCGGGCGGTCCCGCCCTGGCCGACACCGAACCGGAGCTGGCGGTGCTGCCCGCCCGGCTGACCGTCACCTTCGGGTTCGGGCCCGGTCTGTTCGACGCGGTGGGCCTGGCGGACGCGCGCCCGTCCTCGCTGAAGGCGCTGCCCCGCTTCTCCGTCGACAAGCTGCAGAACCAGTGGAACGGCGGCGACGTGCTGGTGCAGATCTGCGCCGACGACCCGCTGACCGTGGCCCACGCCCTCCGCATGATCATCAAGGACGCCCGCGCCTTCACCCGCGTCCGATGGGTCCAGCGCGGGTTCCGGCGGGCCGCCGGGGTGCAGGCGTCCGGGCTGACCCAGCACAACATCATGGGGCAGCTCGACGGGACCGCCAACGCCGTCCCCGGGAGCCCTGTCTTCGACCGGGTGGTGTGGGCCGGCGCGGACGCGCCCGCCTGGCTGCGCGGCGGCACCACGCTGGTGCTGCGGCGGATCCGGGTCGAACTGGAGACCTGGGACGCCGCCGACCGGGTCGCCAAGGAGTTCACGATCGGACGCCGCCTGGACACCGGCGCCCCGCTGACCGGGACCGCCGAGCACGACCCGCCCGACTTCGCCGAGCTCACGCCCGTGGGGTTCCCGGTCATCTCCGAGTACGCCCACATCAGGCGCGCGCACAGCGCCGACCCGGCCAAGGGGATCTTCCGTCGCCCCTACAACTACGACGAAGGGCTCACCGCGGCCGGACACTCCGACAGCGGCCTGCTCTTCGCCTCCTACCAGGCCGACGTCGGCGCGCAGTTCCTGCCGATGCAGCGCCGGCTGGCCGAGGCCGACCTGCTCAACGAGTGGACCACGCCGATCGGATCTGCGGTGTTCGCCATCCCGCCGGGCTGCCCGCCCGGCGGCTGGATCGGGCAGGGGCTGCTGGCATGACGCGAGGGGGCCCGCCGACCTGGCGGCGCGACCTCGGCGTCAGGTCAGCGGTCCCCCGGTGACGGGCGGCGCAGCAGGTACGTGTCCATGATCCAGCCCTTGCGCTCGCGGGCCTCGGCACGCAGCCGCCGGATGCGGTCACCGACCTCCGGCACCGGCCCCGACACCAGGATCTCGTCCGGCGTCCCGAGGTAGGCGCCCCAGTAGATGTGGAAGTCGTCGAGACCGGTGAAGGAGCAGTGGGCGTCGAGCATGACCACCACGTCGTCGGCGGTGGGGCCCTGCTCCGCCAGGCGGCGGCCGGTGGTCAGGTGCGTGGGCCGGCCGACCTGGGTCAGGCCGATGCGGTGGCGGGCGGTGAGGGCGGCCACGCTGCTGATGCCGGGGACGACCTCGACGTCGAACGTGACGTTCCCGCGTCGCCGGATCTCATCGAGGATGGCGAGCGTGCTGTCGTAGACGGCCGGGTCGCCCCACACCAGGAACGCGCCGGTCTCGCCGGCGCCCAGCTCGTCGTGGATGAGCGCTTCGCAGGCGAGCGAGCGGCGCGAGCGCCAGTCCTCGACGGCGGCGGTGTAGGCGGGGGCGGTGCGGTCCCGTTCCGGGTCGCGGGCCTCGGCGATCCGGTACGGCTTGCGACCGTGCTCGGCGATCAGGTCGAGGCGGAGCTGGATCAACTCGTGCTTGGTCTCGCCCTTGTCGACGATGAAGAACACGTCCGTGGCGGCGATGGCCTTGACCGCCTGCAGAGTGAGATGGTCCGGATCGCCGGCGCCGATCCCGATGACGAGAAGCCGTTTCACCCGCCAAAGTCTGCCAGATAGGCAGATATACGATATCCCTCGCACTTTGTCATCGAGGAGGATCGTGAACCTGGCCGAGCAGGGCGACGCCTTCGCCGCGTCCCGTCAGGAGCGGCTTGCCGAGGAGATCCAGCTGACACGGCGCGACGCGTGATCACGGTCGTCGGGATCGGCGCGGACGGCTGGGACGGGCTGACCCCGGGCTCGCGCCGCGCGGTCGAGGCCGCCGACGTGCTCATGGGCAGCGCGCGGCAGCTCGACCTCGTGCCCGCGACGGCCGCAGA
>NZ_JBSFGJ010000786.1:0-2353 GCF_053596515.1 Nonomuraea sp. NPDC001684 | reverse complement strand
CGCTGCCGGGCCTCGACCAGCTGGGCGTGCTGGTGGAGAGCGCCAGGCGTGCCGGCACACCCGTCGAGCTGACAGTGAGTGGCCCGCCCAGGCACATCCCCCCCGGCATGGAGCTGCCGGTCTACCGGATCGTGCAGGAGGCGCTCAGCAACGTGATCCGGCACGCGCCAGGCGCCGCCACGGCCGTGGCGGTCACCGGAAACGGGTCCGGGCTGCGGGTCGTGGTCGAGAACGCGCCGCCCGGGGGCGCGGGGCTCGCGCTCGCCGAGCCCGCGGGCACCGGTAACGGGCTGGCCGGGATGCGAGAACGGGCCGCCATGGTGGGTGGCGTGCTGCTGACCGGGCCGACGCCACGGGGCGGGTTCCGGGTCGAGCTGACGTTGCCCCTGGTGCAGGCCGGCCACGAGAAGGAGCACCCATGACGATCCGGGTGCTCGTCGCCGACGACCACGCAATGGTCCGGGCGGGCTTCGGCGCCCTGCTGGCCGCCGAACCGGACATCGAGGTCGTCGGCGACGCGGCCGACGGTGAGCAGGCGGTGGACCGGACAAGGCTGCTGCGGCCCGACGTCGTCCTCATGGACGTCCGCATGCCCGGCATGGACGGCCTGCGGGCGGCCCGGCTGCTCCTGGCGCCGCCCGGCGGCCAGTACAGGCCGCGTGTGGTGATGCTGACCACCTTCGACCTGGACGACTACGTCTACGAGGCGCTGCGCGCAGGCGCCAGCGGGTTCCTGCTGAAGGAGGCGCCGCCCGCGGACCTGGTCTCGGCCGTGCGGGTGGTGGCGGCCGGCGACGCCCTGCTCGCCCCCTCGGTGACCCGGCGTCTCATCGAGGAGATCGCCCGGTGCCGGCCCGCGTTGCCTGGCGCCGCACCCCTGGTGCAGTCGCTGACCGAGCGGGAGTCGGAGGTGCTTGTGCACGTGGCCCGCGGCCTGTCCAACGCCGAGATCGCCGCGGCCCTGATCGTCGCCGAGCAGACGGTCAAGACGCACATCGGCCGCATCCTGGCCAAGCTCGATCTCCGCGACCGCGCCCAGGCGATCGTCTTCGCCTACGAGAGCGGCCTCGTCGTACCCCGCTCCGACCTCCCGGCGCACGGGAACTGGAGAACGCCGAGTTGAGAGGGCGGGGAGAAGTCGGCACACGCGCGCCCGCCCCACCTTGAACGTCCAGACGGAGCCCCGTCCCCTCGGGGAGGCGCACAGTCGCACGTCGCGGCCTGTGACGGTGACCTTCGCTGGACCGAGCGACGCGATCTCGCCCGCCCGCCCGCCCGCTCGCTCGCCCGCTCGCCCGCTCGCCCGCTCGCCCGTTCGCCCGTTCGCCCGTTCGCCAACGAGCCGACGGCGGCCCGCCACCGCCGCCCTCGCCGCCACTGACCTGCTGCCGTCACCACGGCCGCCACCACCACAGACCCCCGCTGCCGTCACCACCGCCGCCACCACCACAGACCCCGCTGACGTCACCACCGCCATCACCACCACAGACCCCGCTGCCGTCACCGACGTGAACATGTTGCCCATGGGCCTGTGCCTGCGCGCGCAGGGCCTTGGGCTGTGTGACATCGCCGCCCGGCTCGTCGTCACCGAGGACAAGGAGGGGCGCTCCTCCCCCGTCACCGTCCGCAACGTGGCGCAGGCGTCCGCCGGCGGTTGGCGGAGATCGCTAGCAGTCGTACCTGCCCATCCGCCACGCCCACGGCTTGTATCGGCGTTTTCGCTGGTCACCGGGTATGCGTCGGACGTTCGGCACATGCTCCGGAAGTGCCTGGCCCCCGGGCTCTTCGCCGGACCACTTTGCGCCCGTACTGCCCGCGTTCCCCCGTGAAGGATTTCGGGCCGGCGCGGTAAGTACAGGTGACCGCATACGCCAGGAAAGGTCGGTATGCATGACAATCCCTCGCGAAGCAGTCGAGGTCGACGACGCGCTCCTCATCGAGAGATCACTGAACGAACCCGAGATCTTCGCCACGTTGTTCGACCGGCACGCGCCGCTCCTGCACCGTTACGTGACCAGACGCCTCGGCCCCAGCGAGGCGGAGGACGTGGTGGCCGACACCTTTCTGGCCGCCTTCCAGCACCGCGGCGGCTACGACAGGAATCGTCCCGATGCCCGACCGTGGCTGTACGGCATCGCGTCCAACCTGATCGGCCGCCGGCGCCGTACCGAGATGAGCCTCTACCGCGCGTACGTGCGCAGCGGCGTGCATCCGGCGGAGCTGTCCGGCTCTCGGGTCGAGGACGAGGTCAACACCCTGGCCGTCAACCGCCCGCTGGCGCTGGCCCTGATGGAGCTCGCGCCGGCCGATCGCGACGTGCTGCTGCTCGTCGCCTGGGCCGAACTGAGCTACC
>NZ_JBSFGJ010000785.1:0-2361 GCF_053596515.1 Nonomuraea sp. NPDC001684 | reverse complement strand
GAACAGCTCGGCGTCGCTCTCGTCGAGGGTGCGGGCCAGGGCCTGGTCCTCCTGGTACGTGCCGGGGATGGCCAGCCGCAGCACCTGCGTGCCCGGCAGCACGGTCGCCGGCCTGCCCCGCTCGTCCACCACGATGAGTCCGGGCAGCCGGTTGACCACCATCAGGCGCACGGCGCGTCCCACGGAGTCGCGGGCCGTCACGGTCGGCAGGGTGACGGCGATGTCCTGTGCTCGCATGGCACCGTCCACGGTGGTCGAAGTGGTGGGAAGACGACGGTTCGCGCCGGTTCGGGGCACGGTCGTATGACGGATCTTGATGGGGAGCCTCCAGCGGGGGCATGGGCGAAGGTCACAAAGGCGGCCGGGACGGCTCAGGCGCTCTGCCCCGGCCACGGGACGGCGGCCGGCCCCCGGCGCGGCCCGCGCGTCAGATGGCCCCGGGGGACGGACCGCGACCCGCGGGCGGGCAGGAGGAGAAGCGGTCCTGCCGCCGCGGCCCGGAGAAGGTCCGTGCCACGCATCGCCCACCTCCTTACGGTCCGTCCCTGTTTTCCGGGGAGACCATGCCATCACCGCGCGGGGGGCCGCGCCCATCGGGTCCGGCCCCCATATCGGGTGGGGGCGCGACCGTATTCGAGCCGGGTCAGTGGACAGCGCGCGAGGCGAACGCCCAGGCTAGAGGCATGAGAGACGCCGTCGCCACCGCGCCGGAGCCGCCTGGCCGCACCCCGGCCCAGGCGTTGTTCCGCCGCCTGTTCGTCATCAACGCGCTGGTCTTCGCCGCGGGCACGTTCGTGCTGGCGCTGTCCCCCGCGACGGTCTCCTCACCGGTGCTGCTGACCGAGATCCCGGTGCTGCTCATCGGCCTGGCGCTGATCCTGGCGGCGAACGCGTTCCTGGTGCGGGCCAGCCTGGCCCCGCTGACCTCCCTGACCGCCCTCATGCGGCGGGTGGACCTGCTGCACACCCACGACCGGCTGCCCGCCGGCAACCGGGACCTGCGCAGCGTCACCGACACCTTCAACCAGATGCTGGACCGGCTGGAGGAGGAGCGCAGCGTGGCCAGCGCCCAGGCCCTGGCCGCCCAGGAGGCCGAACGCGGCCGCATCGCCCGCGAGCTGCACGACGAGATCGGCCAGAGCCTCACCGTCGCGCTCCTGGCGCTCAAGCGGGTGCGCGACCGGGCGCCCGCGGAGCTGGCCGACGAGCTCGGCCACGCCCAGGAGGCGATCAGGACCAGCCTGGACGAGGTGCGCCAGGTCGCCCACCGGCTGCGCCCCGGCGTCCTGGAGGACCTCGGGCTGACCAGCGCCCTCACCGCGCTGGCCACCGACCTGTCACAGACCGGCACGGTCGAGGTCACGCGTAGACTGGCCGCGGGGCTGCCGCCGCTCAGCTCCGAGGTCGAGCTGGTGCTCTACCGCATCGCCCAGGAGAGCCTGACCAACGTCGCCCGCCACGCCCAGGCCACCAGGGCGACGCTCACGCTGACGCCCGACGAGGGCGACCTGGTCCTGCGCGTCACCGACGACGGCCGGGGCGGCATCGGCGAGCCGGGCGCCGGCATCCGCGGCATGCACGAGCGCGCCCTGCTCATCGGGGCCCGCCTGAGCGTGCACTCGCCGCCCGGCGGCGGCACCGAGATCGTCCTCACCGTCCCCGGCGCGGCCAAGGAGAACGCCCGATGACCCGCATCCTGCTCGCCGACGACCACGCGCTCGTCCGCCAGGGCGTCCGCCTGATCCTCGACGCCGAGCCCGACCTGACCGTGGTCGCCGAGGCGGCCGACGGGGCCGAGGCGGTGGAGGCCGTCCGCACCCACGACATCGACCTGGTCGTCCTGGACATCGCCATGCCGCGCATGACCGGCCTGCAGGCCGCGCGGGAGATCTCCCGCCGCCGGCCCGGCATCCGCCTGCTGATGTTGTCGATGTACGACAACGAGCAGTACTTCTTCGCCGCGCTCAAGGCGGGGGCCTGCGGCTACGTGCTGAAGTCGGTGGCCGACCGCGACCTCATCGAGGCGTGCCGGGCGGCGATGCGCGGCGAGCCGTTCCTCTACCCCGGGGCCGTCACCGCGCTGATCCGCGACTACCTCCACCGCCACCGGCACGGCGACCCGCTGCCCGACAGCCTGCTGACCGCCCGCGAGGAGGAGATCGTCAAGCTCATCGCCGAGGGCCACTCCACCAAGGCCATCGCCGACACCCTGGTCATCAGCCCCAAGACCGTCGACCGCCACCGCAGCAACATCCTGGCCAAACTACGACCAGCTCATCTTCGACCACCTCCACCAAACCAACCAACTCCCCTAACCCACCCGGGTCTCCTCGAGCTCTGAACTCGGTGGCAGACCGACGG
>NZ_JBSFGJ010000784.1:0-2369 GCF_053596515.1 Nonomuraea sp. NPDC001684 | reverse complement strand
CGGCCCTCGTTGCCGGGCATGACGCCGTCGGCGACCAGCATGGTGCCGGTGCGCACGTGGTCGGCGATCACGCGCAGGCTCACGTCGGCGCGGTGGTCGCGGCCGTAGCGGGTCTTGGTGAGCTCGGCCGCCTTGTCGAGGATCTTGTAGGTGGTGTCGATCTCGTAGAGGTTGTCGACGCCCTGCAGGATCGTCGCCATGCGCTCCAGGCCCATGCCGGTGTCGATGTTCTTGGCCGGCAGCTCGCCGGAGATGTCGAAGTCGACCTTGGTGCGGACCTGGCTGAGCTGGTACTGCATGAAGACGAGGTTCCAGACCTCGAGGTAGCGGTCCTCGTCGGCGACGGGGCCGCCCTCCTTGCCGTACTCGGGGCCGCGGTCGTAGTAGATCTCCGAGCAGGGGCCGCCGGGGCCGGGCACGCCCATGTGCCAGTAGTTGTCCTCCAGGCCGCGGCGCTGGATGCGGCTCTCGGGCACGCCGACCTTGTTGCGCCAGATGTCGTAGGCCTCGTCGTCCTCAAGGTAGACGGTGGCCCACAGCCGCTCCTCGGGGAAGCCGAAGCCGCCGTCGGACTCGGACCTGGTGAGCAGCTCCCACGCGAACGGGATCACTTCGGACTTGAAGTAGTCGCCGAAGGAGAAGTTGCCCAGCATCTGGAAGAAGGTGGCGTGCCGGGTGGTCTTGCCGACCTCTTCGATGTCGGGCGTGCGCACGCACTTCTGCGCGGTGGCCAGCCGTGACGCCGGAGGCTTGCGCTGCCCCAGGAAGTACGGCTTGAACGGCACCATACCGGCAGGAACCAGGAGTAGCGTGGGGTCCTCAGCGATCAGGCTGGCCGAGGGCACGACCTTGTGCCCACGCTCCTCGAAGAAGCGCAGGAAGCGGCGGGCTATCTCTGCCGACTCCATTGTGGCCATCCTTTGCTGGTAGTCAGTTGTCGATTTCAGCGTTGTCGAGCCCGAAGCGCGCCCGCAACTGGGTTTCGCGCTCGGCGGCCTCGCCTAGCGCGTCAGAGGTAAAGTCTCTCACCCGCGCGAGCATCCCCGCCGCGCCGTCGGCGGTGCGCCGCACGACGTGGGTCGGGTGCAGCGCCTGCAGCCTGCGCATCACCCAGAAGGCGAGGAACGCGCCGAGCGAGAGGTAGAACAGCCGTCTGATCACCGGGACCGCCTCACCCTGGCGGGCCTGCGGGCCTCGATGGCGCGCCGCACGCCGTAGCCGAGCGACGACACCTTGATCAACGGGCCGGTGAAGATGGTCTGCGTGACCGCGCTGAGCTTGGCGGCGTGCGCGCTGACCTGCTTGACGTCCTGGGCGATGGCCTCGACGGCGACGAGTTGCCTGTTGGTCTCGTTGACCGTGACGCTCACGTCGTCGAGCAGCGGCACCAGGCGGTTGTTCAGGTCGGAGACCGCCTTGGTGGTCTCGGTGAGCAGCCTGGCGAGCTTGACGAGCACCATGGCGAGAACGCAGACCAGGACAATCCAGCCCGTGGCCGCGATCAGCCCGGCGACCTCTCCAGCGGTAAGCATCCGCTCATCTCCCTCGTACGCTGGGCCGGAACGGCATGAACCCTATCGCGTCCCGGCGACAAGGTTAGTGAGGAAAACGGGCCGGATCCGGCGGCGAGGCCACCTGCGGACACTTCCGTGACCGATCACATGCCGCTCCGACCAGGCGTTCCGCCACCCGGCCCGCCTCCTGTCACGCCTCCTGTCACGCCTCGGGGACGCGGGCGAAGGCGCGTACGGGAACCCGCCCGACGCCCTCCAGGAGCGGCGGCGCGGCCGTGAACAGGGCGCCGGTGGGCGGCAGCCGGTCGAGCCCGGCCAGCCGCTCCACGACCGGCACGCCCGCCGCCAGCAGCACGTCCAGAGCCGCCGACCCCCCGACGCCGTCGAGGCCGTCGGCGTCGGTGCCGACCAGGGACGCGCCGCGCCCGGCCAGCCACGAGGCGGCCTCCGGGGTGAGCCGCCCCCCGCCGGACGCGCCGGTGTGCAGCAGCACCGCCCTGCCGCGCACGTCGAAGGCGGCCAGCGCGCCCACGCCGATCTTCCGCGCCTCGGCGCCCGCCACGCGCACCACCACGGCGGGCAGTTCGGCGGTGCGGGCCAGGGGCAGCCCGGTCAGGTCGCCGCCGGGCGCCACCAGGTACGTGCCGCCGTCGGCGGGCGGGCGGGCCAGCTCGACCAGCGCTCCCCCGGCCGCCGGCGCGGCCTGCGCGGCGCGGTCGGAGGGCCCTCCCCTGGTGCCCTTGTGCGGCTCGGCGAAGATCTCGACGTTGTCCAGCTCGACGCCGTCGGTCATCAGCAGGCCGAGCGAGGCCACGAACAGCGCGGCGATCTCGTCCTCGGCGGCGTCGGGGCCGG
>NZ_JBSFGJ010000783.1:0-2382 GCF_053596515.1 Nonomuraea sp. NPDC001684 | reverse complement strand
CGAAGGTCGTCGCCCTGTAGTACTCGCCGGTGGTGGTCAGTCCGACCGTGTACGCCTGCCCGGCCGGGAACGTGTACTGCAGCGGGACCAGCGGCTGCACCTCCACGTCCGAGGCCGACCGTGGGCCGGGCAGTCGGTTTCGGGGTGGCCGTCGTCGCAGCCGATGCAGTGCGGACGGCTGGTGTCGTGGTCGGGCCGGATCATGACCGTGGCCGTGCCGGCGTCGCCGTCGGGGCTCAGCGGAGCGCCCAGCAGGTCGAAGAAGTGGGCCCAGTCCCATTTCTTTCTGGAGACCCCGGCCCCCCGCACAGGCTCTCGGGCTCACTCGTCCAGCCCGCCTCTCACGTCAGGTCGAGCACCGCCTTGCCGTGCACGCGGCGGTCGAGGAGGGCGGTCGCCGCCTCGGCGGCGTCGTCCCAGCCGCCGCGCCAGGTGATCTCCGGGCTCAGCGTGCCGTCCGCGACCCGCCCGGCCAGCCAGGTCAGGTCGCGGTGCAGGCCCTGGCAGTAGAGCAGGTGGAAGGTCACCAGCGAGCGGTCGTGGCGGTCGGGCCCGCCGAACAGCGCGCCGAACGGGAAGTTCTCGCCCTCGCCCGTGGAGTGGCCGACGGCGACCAACGTGCCGCCCTCGGTGAGCTGGTCGAACGCCTCGACCAGCGGGACGCCGCCGAGCAGGTCCAGGACGCCGTCGAGCCGTCCGCCGCTCTCGGCGGGAGCGGCGACGACCTCGTCCGCGCCGAGCGCCCGCAGCCCGTCGCCGTGCCGGGCCGGGTCGCCGGTGGCGGCGATGACGTACGCGCCGCCGAGCCGGGCGAGCTGCACGGCGTACCGGCCGACGCCGCCCGTCGCGCCGGTGACCAGGACGCGCCGCCCCAGGATCGGCCCGAGGCGGTCGAGCGCGCGCAGCGCGGTGGCGCCGGCGACCGGGATCGTGCTGATCGCGCCGGGGTCCGCGCCCTGCGGCACGACCCCGATCCGGTCGGTCGGGACGGCCCGCAGCTCGGCCCACCCGCCGTCCCAGCCCAGCGTGACCACGGGCGTGCCCGCGGCGGGCCCGAGCCGTCGGCCGCCGCCTGGACGACGACCCCCGCCGCGTCCCAGCCGAGCACCGTGCCCTCGGGCGCCTCCTGCAGGGCGTGCCTGACCTCGCCGTAGTTGAGCGACGTGGCGGTGACGCGGACCAGCGCCTCGCCGGGCGCCGGCACCGGGTCGGGCGCCTGGCCCACCCGCAGACCACCGGGAACGGAACGGTCGACGATCAAAGCGCGCATGATGACATCCTCCAAAGTGCCACTGAGTGGCATAAGCCTATAGGAGGCATATGCGCTCCGGATACACTGGGGACGATGACCGCCGACCTGCTGCCGCTCCGCGAGCGCAAGAAGCTCAAGACCAGGGCCGCCCTGGTGGACACCGCGCTCGCGCTGTTCACTGAGCGCGGCTTCGACCAGGTGACCCTCGACGAGCTGTGCGCGGAGGTCGAGGTCTCCAAGCGCACGTTCTTCCGCAACTTCGCCAGCAAGGAGGAGGTCGCCTCCGCCCCGCTTGAGGCCCTGTGGACCGCGCTCCTCGACGACGTCGAGCACGCGCCGCTCGGCGGCCGTCCCGTGCTGGAGGTGCTGCAGGAGGCGATGCTCGCGGCGGTGCGCCGGATGTCGGCGGAGGGGCCGGAATGGGTGGCCCGCGTGCGGCTCAGTCAGGAGCTGTCGCAGCGTACGCCGTCCATCGCCGCGCACGGGCTGCAGTTCTGCGACCGCACCAGCGCGGCCTTCGAGACCACCCTGCGCAGGCGGCTCGGTCTCGGCGACCGCGACCACCGGCCCAGGCTGGCGCTCGACCTGCTGGTGGCCGCCTTCCACGCCGCCCTGCGCGGCTGGACCACCGCCTCACCGGACCCCACACTCGACGACCTGCTCGCCGAACTGCGCACCGTCTTCGCGGCCACGCCGCAGGCGGCGACCTTCACCGGCGACGAGCCGGGCCGCTGAGCCTCCCTGGACCAGCAGGTTCAGGCCGGCCCATCCGCCCGGCGGTGAAGCCCGTCGAACATGACGGCCAGAAGCTGATCACGGTGCGCGGGGGTCCGCTCCACCGCCCAGGCGACTGAAGCGATCAGCGAGAAGAGGGCGGACGCGTCCACATCGGGCCGGATCTCCCCCGCCTGCTGGGCCCTGGTCAGCAGTTGCGCCCCGGCGGCCTTGACGGCCTGGCAGGTGGCGTGGAGTTCGGACGCGGGGTCGGCGAGGCTGTCCACCAGGGCGTCGACCAGGCCGCGATAGGCCATGGCATGCTCGACGGCGGCCGTCGTCCAGGTGATCAGGGCCCTGCTCGGGGACGGTGAGGCGAGCAGCTCGTCCGAGCGCGCCCGCAAGCCGCGCAGGCT
>NZ_JBSFGJ010000782.1:0-2384 GCF_053596515.1 Nonomuraea sp. NPDC001684 | reverse complement strand
CTACGCCACCCACGCGGGGCTGTCCGGCGTGCAACTATTGTCGAAGCCTGCAAGAAGCAGTAGCAATAGTAAGAAGGGTCGCGCGATGCCTCTCGCACTCCTCGCCCTGGCCATCGGGGCCTTCGGGATCGGCACCACCGAGTTCGTGATCATGGGCCTGCTGCCCGAGATCGCCGGCGACTACGGTGTCTCCATCCCCACCGCCGGCCTGCTGGTCACCGGCTACGCGATCGGCGTGGTCATCGGCGCGCCGCTGATGACGGTGCTCGGCACCAGGATCAGCCGCAAGACGATGCTGCTCGTGCTGATGGGCCTGTTCGTGATCGGCAACCTGCTGTCCGCGCTGGCGCCCGGGTTCGGCGTGATGCTCGGCGGCCGGATCGTGGCCTCGATGGCCCACGGCGCGTTCTTCGGCATCGGCTCGGTGGCCGCCGCCGGCCTGGTCGCCCCGCACAAGAAGGCCGGCGCCATCGCCACCATGTTCACCGGCCTGACCGTCGCGAACGTCGTGGGCGTGCCGCTGGGCACCTTCATCGGGCAGGCGGTGGGCTGGCGCACCACCTTCGCGATCGTCGCGGGGCTGGGCCTGGTCGGCCTGCTCGGCATCGCCGTGCTCGTGCCCGCCATGCCCCGGCCAGAAGGCACCCGCCTGCGCCCGGAGCTGACGGCGTTCCGCAACCCGCAGGTGCTGCTCGCGATGGCGATGACCGTGCTCGGCTTCGGCGGCGTCTTCGCCGCGATCACCTACGTCGCGCCGATGATGACGCAGGTGGCCGGCTACTCCGCCGACGCGGTCACCTGGCTGCTCGTGCTGTTCGGCGCCGGCATGTTCCTCGGCAACCTGCTCGGCGGCCGGTTCGCCGACCGCGCCCTGATGCCGCTGCTCTACACCACCCTCGGCGGCCTCGCGGTCGTGCTGGCGCTGTTCACCCTGACCGCGCACGACAAGGTCGCCGCCGCGGCGAGCATCTTCCTGGTCGGGGCGCTGGGCTTCGCCACCGTGCCGCCGCTGCAGAAGCGCGTCCTCGACCAGGCGCACGGCGCGCCGACGCTGGCCTCCGCGGTCAACATCGGCGCGTTCAACCTCGGCAACGCGCTCGCGGCCTGGCTGGGCGGCCTCGTCATCGCCGCGGGCCTGGGCTACACCGCGCCGAACTGGGTCGGCGCCCTGCTCGCCGCCGCGGCCCTCGCCCTGGCGTTCTGGTCCGCCGCCCTGGAACGCCGTGCGCCCGCGCGTGAACCGGCCGGCGCCGCCGTCCCGGTTCCCGCCCTCGTCCGCGACTGAACGTCCTGGCCGCGCGTCCGTCCCACCCTAGGAGAATCATCATGAACGCCACCACCCTCACCCCGCTGACCACCGCCGACGCCGAGGCCCTGATCTCGGCCGCCCGCGCCGCCGCCGAGACGGCCGGGGTCGCGGTCAGCGTCACCGTCCTCGACGCCGGCGGTCATCTGCTGGCCTTCCGCCGCGACGACCGCGCCGTGCTGATCTCCGGCGAGACCAGCACCCGCAAGGCCTACACCGCCCTCCAGCTGAACGCCCCGACCGCCGACCTGGTCGACCTCGTCAAGCCCGACGGCCCCTTCCACTCCCTGCCGACCGCGCTCGACCGGCCGCTGCTGTTCATCGGCGGCGGCCTGCCGATCCACCGCGACGGCCGCCTGATCGGCGCGATCGGCCTCGGCGGCGGCGCCCCCGAGCAGGACCACGGCTTCGCCACCGCCGCGCTGGAGGAACTCCCCCGCTGACCCCGCGGTTCGCGGGGCCCAGGTCAGCGCGCGGTCCGCACGCTCCTCGCCGCGGCGGCCATCTCCGTCAGGACGTCGTCCACCGGTGTCGCCACGACGCCGAGGATCTCGACCGTCGAGGACGCGTCGAGCACGTTGGGCCGGTCGTACAGGTACAGCATCTCGGGGAACTCGGCCATGATCGAGTCGGTGCGCCCGATCTCCGCCAGCTCGCGCAGGGACATGCGCCCCAGCCGCGGCGCGGGCGCCTGGGCGGCTCCGGCCAGGCGCCGGGCGAGCCCGCGCACCGAAAGCTCGCTGGTGGAGGGCACGTGCCAGGCCCGTCCCCAGGACGCCTCGTTCCCCGCGGCGGCGACGAGCGTGCGGGCCGTGTCGACGGTGTAGGACCAGCTGTGCGGCGCGTCCAGATCACCGGGATAGGAGACCGGCGCGCCGGCCAGCACCTGCGCCCCGACCATGAGCGTGAACGGCGAGTACGCGCCGGCGCCGAGGAAGTCGGCGGCCCTGACCTCGGTCACCCGCACCCGGCCCGCCTGGTGGGCGGCCAGGGCGTCCTGCCACATCCGCGCCCGGACCTGCCCCTTGCGGCTGGTCGGCGCCATCGGCGCCCCGTCGGCGACGGGCCCCTCGACCGG
>NZ_JBSFGJ010000781.1:0-2390 GCF_053596515.1 Nonomuraea sp. NPDC001684 | reverse complement strand
CCGCGCTGGTGCTCGACGGCTGCGGCGTGGAGCTGGAGCACGTACGGGCCTTCGTGGAGCGCGAGGTGGGCCGCGGGGCCAGCTCGCCGAGCGGGCACATCCCCTTCACCCCGCGGGCCAAGAAGGTGCTGGAGCTGTCCCTGCGCGAGGCCCTGCAACTGCGCCACAACTACATCGGCACCGAGCACATCCTGCTCGGGCTGATCAGGGAAGGCGAGGGGCTGGCCGCCCAGGCTCTGGCGGACACCGGCGCCGACCTGAGCGACGTCCGGCAGCGCCTGCTCGACCGGGTGGGCCGCGGCACCAGGGAACGTCCTACGGAGGTGTACTTCGGCGGCGGCTCGGTGCTCGCCGAACGGCTCACCCGCATCGAGGAGAGCCTGGAACGCATCGAGCGCCACCTGGGCATCGGCCCTGCCGCCGCCGACCCTGCCGCCGCCGACCCCGAGTCCGGCGAGCCCGAGGAGGGCCTAGGCTGAGGCCCGCGCGCCGACCGGCAGCCGCGCCTCCACGACGCCCGGGTCCTCGGTCCGGCCGAGCGAGGCGCCCAGCGTGGTCAGCAGGCCGCGCATCCGCGCGTTGTCGGCCAGCAGGGTGGCCCTGACCTCCGCGTACCCGAGGTCGCGCGCCTGCCGCACCAGCATCCGGGCCAGCACGGCGCCCAGGCCACGCCCCTGCCAGCGGTCCTCGACCAGGAAGGCCATCTCGGCGATGCCGGGGTCGGGGGTGAACATGAGGTTCGCCATCGCCACGACCTGGCCGTCGTGCCCGGCGACCAGCGAGAAGCCCCTGCCGCGGTCGCAGAGCCGGTCGAACGCGCGCGGCGGGAGCGCGGGCATCGAGGTGAAGTAGCGGAACCTGCGGGCCTCGGGCGAGCACCTGTCGTGCAGGTCGCGCACGGCCTCGCGGTAGATCGTGGTGAGCGGCCGCACGGTGATCTCGGCGCCGTCGGCCAGTTTCAGTGCGCGTTCGGACGGGGTCTGCTCGGGCGCGGGCTGGGCGAGCCGGGCGAAGGAGGCCGCGCGGGCGGCCTCGGTCAGCGTGAACGGCAGCCCGGTGCGGCGCAGCCGGACCGCGCGCCGCCGCGCCACGGGCACGACGAGCAGGGTCGGGTCGGGGAGATCGCTCACCGGTTCACCATAGATCCACCGGGCGTCGTCCGCGCGCAGCAGCTCGGCCAGCAGCTCGGGCAGCCGCCAAGGCGTGGAACGCAGCCGGGAGGCCAGCAGCAGCGCCCTGGTCGGCTCGTCGGTCAGCTCGTGGGCGGTGGCGGGCACCACCTGGACGCGCCGGCCGCCGGCGGCCTCCAGCGCCTCGCGCACGGCCTCAGGGCTCGCCGGGATGTCGGCCACGAACTCGTCGACCGTGCCGTCGGCGTCGGACTGGACGCTCAGGCCGAGGATGTTGCCGCCCCTGGCGGCCAGGGCCGAGGCCAGCGAGGCCAGCCGTCCGGGTCGCTCGTCCACCGTGGTCCGGATGCGCAAGAATCCCATGGGAGGAGCATGCCTGGGACGTGTTACATGCCCGCTAACGACGGGTTTCATCACGAATTTCGTCGTGAGATGCGCCACCTAATCCCGATATAGCAGGATATGGGGCCATGAATGCGCAAGTTCCCTTGTCGTCCGGATTCGTCAACGGTGACGTGTCCTTCTGGTACCGCTCGTCCGGGGTGCCGGAGCCCGGTCCGCGGCTCGACGGCGACCTGCAGGCCGACGTGGCGATCGTCGGGGCCGGCTACACGGGGCTGTGGACCGCGTACTACCTCAAGAAGGCCCGCCCTTCACTCCGGGTGGTGCTGCTGGAGCAGGAGTTCGCCGGGTTCGGCGCCTCGGGGCGCAACGGCGGCTGGCTGACCGGCGACCTGGCCGGCTCCCACGAACGGTACGGCTCGGACGCCCGCCGGCTGCAGCGCGAGATGTACGCCTCCATCGACGAGGTCATCGCGGTCTGCGAGAACGAGTCGATCGACTGCGACATCGTCAAGGGCGGCGTGGTGAACGTGGCCCGCACCCCCGCCCAGGCCGACCGGCTGCGCGCCTCGGTGGCCGCCGCCCGCGCCTGGGGCATCGAGGAGGCGGACCTGCGCCTGGCCGACCCATCGGAGCACGTCCGCGTGGCGGGCGCCCTGGCGGCCTCCTGGAGCCCCCACTGCGCCCGCATCCAGCCCGCCAAGCTGGCCCAGGGGCTGGCCAGGGCCGTACGCGACCTCGGCGTCCCGGTCTACGAGCGCACCCCGGTCACCGAGATCGCCCCCGGCCGGGCGGTGACCCCGTACGGGACGGTCACGGCGGCGTACGTCATCCGCGCCACCGAGGGCTTCACCGCCCGCCTGAACGGCCTGCGCCGCCAGTGGCTGCCCATGAACAGCTCCATGATCGTCACCGAGC
>NZ_JBSFGJ010000780.1:0-2391 GCF_053596515.1 Nonomuraea sp. NPDC001684 | reverse complement strand
CGGGCGGGGCGGCGGCGGGCGGGCCCGTGCTGCACGACCAGGCGGCGGGCCGGACGGTGCGGAACGACGCGCGGGGCCTGGCGCTCGACGGCCGGGGCCTGCTCGACGTCCTCGGCGACGCCGCCGTACCGGGTCACGTCCCGGCCGTTCAGGGTGACCGTGCCGTCAGCCTCGTACACGTAGGCCGGGGCGGGCCCGTTGATCGCGTCCCACACGCTGGCGGCCGGGCGGGCGGCCCGCTCGCGCTGGCGTCGCCGCTCCTCCTCCTCGGCCGCCTCCAGCCGGGCGAGCGTCGCCTTCCAGCGCGCGTCCAGGTCGGCCTGCTCCCGCGCCGTGCGGGCCTCCCACGCGGCGTGGCGGCGCGTCGCCTCCTCGCCCTGGTGCAGCGGGCGCAGGTCCTCCTTCGGCTCCTCGGTGGCCGGGGCCGGCCGGACGGTCTCCCACGCGGTCAGGGCGTTACGCCCGTCCGCCGTGGCGGCGACCGTCGCGCCGTCCAAGACCAGGAAGCCCGCCCGGATGAGGGCGCGGACCCGGTCGCGGGCGACCGCGCGCCCCCGCCCGCCCTTCCGGCCGGTCCGGTAGAAGCCCTTCGCGTCGGCGTGCAGGTCGCCGGCGACCGCCCAAGCGACGGCGTCGGCGTGCGCGGTGGTCCAGCCGAGCCGGGCGGCCTGGTCCTCGCGGCGGAGCTGGACGCGGATGTCCTCTAGCGTCGGCACGGTGGTCGTGGTGGTCGTCATGGTGTTCTCCAAGGGGTTGGGGGGGCGGCGCGGTGCGCGCCGCCCCGGGTGGGGCTACATGCAGCCGGGGCAGTGGGGGCAGTCGTCCGGCTCGTCGCCCTCGGGGGACAGGTAGACGTGCCCGTACACGGTCGGGCAGGTGAACGCGACGGGGTCCGCGCCGCAGCACGCGGTGTAGACGCTGCCATCCGTGCCGTCCAGGACAGTGACGTCCGTGCTGCCGCACGTGGGGCACGCGGGGTCCTCGTGGACCTTGAAGGCGGGCATGGCGGGCGCGGCGGGGGCGGGCAGGGTGATCGTCACCTGAGAGTCCTTCCGGGCGTTCTGGGCGTTCCTGGGGGCTTTGGGCGGGGGTTCCGGGCGGGCGGTCGCAGTTCGCCCGCCCGGAACCGGGACGGCTACCGGTCGCCGCAGTGCTCGCAAACGGCGATGGTCTCCTCGCTGTAGCCGTAGGTGTGCGTGTTGTCGGTGACGCGCTTCTGGCAGACCTCGCACACGAACACGTCGCGGGAGGCGAGCGCGTCGTCGATCAGGTCGAGCAGGTCAGCGCCGGTCGCGTCGGCGGCGTCGAGCCAACCCCGGTCGTCCAGCAGGGCCTTCGCGTCGGCGACCGCTTCGGGGGAGAGGGCGGCGGCGACGCTGGCGCGCTGTGCGGGGACCATGACGGCGATCTCCGCGCCGGGGGTGGCGGTGGGGACGATGGCGAAGGTCATCGTGGTCATGCGTTCCTCCTGGGGAGAGTCGGTGCGGGGGTCGCAGCTCCCCGCCTCACATGAAAAAGTGTAGGGCATATTTATGAGCATGTCTACTCCGTGATCACGTTGACCAGAAGATAAAGATGCCCTACAGTTTGACGTGTGAGACCGGGGGTGCTGCGAACGCCCCCACAACCCCAGGAAGGGACCATCCATGGTCTTCAACAGGGCAAACGCCCTCGCGGGCATCGCCGCAGCCATCGCGGTCATGCTCGCCCCCGCCCCCGCCTACGCGGCCAACGGCGGCAGCATCACCAGCCCCACCACCGGCACCAGCGTCAAGGCCGGCGAACTGGTCACCGTCACCGCCGACGTCGAGAACGTGTGCGACGCCAAGCTCACCGCCACCACCCCCGGCGGCACAGACCTGGTCATCGCCACCGCCCCGTACGACCCGCTGTGCGCCCGCATCACCTTCACCGGCAAGTTCATCCCCGACACGGCGGGCACCTTCAAGGTCACGCTCAAGGCGGGCAAGGGCGCGGAAATCGACACGGTCACCCTGACCGCCACCGCCCCCGCGACCCCCACCCCCACCGGCACAACGACCGCGACCGAACCTCCGGCCGCCCAGCCCACCCCGACCGTCACCCACACGGTCACCGCTGAACCGTCGCCGAGCCCGAGCGTCGTGGCCACCACCAGGCTGCCCCGCAAGGCCACGCCGACCGCCACCCCCAAGGCGACCTCCAAGAGCACCGCCCGGCCTACCACGACCGCGACCGTGACGGCCACCCCGGCGCTGGTCTACGTCACCCCGCCCGCCCCGCCCGCCCAGCCGCAAGCGGTCGTCCCGCCCGTGCAGGCCCCCGCACCCCAGCCGGTCATGCCGGAAGCGCCCACCGCACCCCAGGTGGCCGCCCCCGCCACGAGCGAGACGCCCTCGGCGGGCGGCGCGC
>NZ_JBSFGJ010000779.1:0-2392 GCF_053596515.1 Nonomuraea sp. NPDC001684 | reverse complement strand
GGCCCCCTCGCAGCGCAGGACGGCGGCGTACTCCTCGGCGTTCGTCGGGTGCTCGGGCACGCGCCGGCCGAGGATGCCCTCCCTGCGCAGGTCGTCGATCGGCTGGCCGATCGTGGAGTAGGCCAGGACGCGCATGGCCAGGTCCTCGATGGCCACCGCGCCCCCGACGCGGGCGGCGACCTGGTTGGCCAGCGCGAACAGGTCGCCCGCCTGGCCGCCGCCCAGGTCCGCGGCCGGGGCGACGAGCGCGAGCAGGGCGTCCACCAGGGCGTAGAGCTGGCCCCAGGCCAGGCCGGGGGCGGCGGCCAGCAGCGCCACGCCCGCGCCGCGGGCCGCCTCGGTCAGCGCGGCGGCGTCGCCGATCCCGGCCCGGACGACGACCGCGCTCACGCCCGCCCCGGCCGCGCTCTCCAGCAGGGACGGCTCCGGCCTGCCGGTGGCCAGCAGCAGCGCCCCGGCGTAGGCGGCCAGCGGCTCGTCGGAGCCGTGGATGACCGGCGCGCCCACCATCGCCTGGCGGCCGGCCGGCAGGCACAGCGCGCTCACCGTCTCCGCGCCGAGGCTGTCGAGCAGCACGCCGAGCGTCACCCGGCCCTGGCCGCTCACGCCCGGCCCCCGCGCAGGAGACGTCCGTGCCGGCCGCCGGTGAACTCGCCGTCGTCGATCACCATGCGGCCGCCCAGGAGCACGTGGGTGACGCCGGCCGGGCGGGTGGCGGGCTGGTCGTAGGTGCCGTCGTGGCGGATGGCGGCGGGGTCGAACACGCACACGTCGGCCACCGCTCCCCTGCCCAGCCAGCCCCGGTCGGCCAGGCCGAACTGGGCCGCGGTGGCCGAGCCGACCTTTCTGATCGCCTCGGCCATCGGCACGACCCCGCGCTCGCGCACGTACTCGCCGAGGAAGGTGGGGAAGGTGCCGTACGTGCGCGGGTGGGTCGGTCCGTCGGGGGGCCCGCCGTCGGAGCCGATCGACACCAGGGGGTGCCGCATGATCCGGGTGACGTCGTCGTCGTGCATGGTGTGGAAGACGCCGTCGGCGTGCGGGTCGGCCATGAGCAGGTCGCACAGCGCGTCCCAGGGCTCGCGGCCGTCCAGCAGGTCGGCCAGCGATCGGCCGGTGACGGCGGCGGAGGAGTGCCGCAGCAGCCGCACGTCCTCGGGGTGCGTCTCCCGCCACAGGCCGACGCCGGTCGTGCGCTCGGGATCCTCGGCCAGCGCGCGCAGCGCCCGCCGTTCCGCCGGGTCGGCCAGCCTCCTGAGCAGCTCCGGCTCGCCGCCTTCGCACGCGGCGGGCGGCAGCAGCGCGACCAGCCCGGTGCAGAACGCCCGGTACGGGTACACGTCGGCCCGCACGTCCACGCCCCGGACCCGGGCGGCCGTCAGCTTGTCCAGCAGCATGGCCGACGAGCCGTGCACGGCCCGGCCCGACGCCTTGCAGTGGGAGACCTGGAGCCGCACCCCGGCCGCCGCGGCGACCTCGACGGCCTCGTCCAGCGCGCCGGCCAGCCCCTCGCTCTCGCTGCGCAGGTGGGTGGCGTAGACGAGGTTCCAGCGCCGGGCCGCGCGGGCCAGCGCGATCAGCTCGCCGGTGCCGGCGTAGGCGCCCGGCACGTACTCCAGGCCGCTGGACAGCCCGCACGCGCCCGCGGCGAACGCCTCCTCGGCCAGCTCGGTCATCCGGTCGAGCGCGCCGGGCGGCGGCGCGGCGTCCATGCCGCAGACGGCCGTGCGCAGCGTGTTGTGGCCGACGAGCGCGGCCAGGTTGTTGGTCGTGCCCTCCCGCTCCACGGCGTCGAGGTAGCCGCCGAAGGTGGTGAAGGCGTGCTCGCCGAAGATCCCGGGGGTGAAACGGGCCGACTCGGGGTCGGCCGGCCCGCAGGAGAAGCCGCAGTTCCCGATGATCTCGGTGGTGACGCCCTGCCACAGCTTGAACGGCTGCGCACCGGCCATGAACGGCACGGTGTCGGAATGGCTGTGCGGGTCGATGAAGCCGGGCGCGACGACCATGCCGTCCACGTCCACCACGCGGGCGGCCCGGCCGAGGTCGCGGCCGGTCGCGGTGACGCGTCCGCCGCCGATGGCCACGTCCGCGGTGCGGCCTGGCGAGCCGAACCCGTCGTGCAGGGTGCCGCCGCGCAGGATGAGGTCGTGCATGCAGGTATTACCTTTCCCGGGTACGAGATTCGTCGGTCATGTCAGGGGACGGCCGCCACCAGGCGCCTGGTGTAGTCGTGGGCCGGGGCGTCCAGGACGGCCGAGGTCGTCCCCTCCTCCACGACCGCGCCCTTCAGCAGCACCACGGTCCTGGCGGCGCCGGCGGTCTGGGTGCGGTCGATGATGTCCAGGACGGCGTTCCTCGTCTCGCGGAAGGCGGCGGCGGTGTCGTCGGCGGC
>NZ_JBSFGJ010000778.1:0-2418 GCF_053596515.1 Nonomuraea sp. NPDC001684 | reverse complement strand
ACGGCCGGCGGCCGGGTGACGACGTTGCCTGAGCCGCGGATCGGCACGCTCGGCAACGAACCGCTCTGCGACGGCACCCATCGCGAGATCGGCTTGGCTTCACGGTCCGGCCCGGGGCGGTCACCGCGTTCCTCGGTCTCAACGGCGCCGGGAAGACCACGACGATGCGCATGATGGTCGGCCACGTCACCCCCACCCGCGGCGGCGTGACGATCGGCGGCCGACGCTACCGTGACCTGCCGCGACCGACCACCGTGGTGGGCGCGACCTTCGACGCCGCCTCCTTCCACCCCCGTCATTCGGTCCGCGACCATCTGCGCGTCTACGCCGCGATGGGCGGCCATCCCGATCGCCGGGTCGGCGACCTGCTGGGCCTGGTGGGCCTGGCCGGAGCCGCCGGGCGGGCGACCGGCGCCCTGTCCACCGGGATGCGGCAGCGGCTCAACCTGGCCACCGCCCTGCTCGGCGACCCCCGGGTGCTGCTGCTGGACGAGCCGGGCAACGGCCTGGACCCCGAGGGGGCGGCGTGGCTGCGCTCGTTCCTGCGCGAGATGGCCGCGCAGGGCCGGGCGGTGCTGGTCTCCAGCCACGTGCTGGCCGAGGTGGAGCAGGTCGCCGACGACGTGGTGGTCATCGGGCGGGGGCGGCTGCTGGCCGCCGGCCCCCTGCGCGAGCTGTGCGGCACCGAGCCGGACGTGCTGGTGCGCACCCCCGACGCCGCCGCCCTGCGCGCGGCGCTGGCCGCCGAGGCCGCGCAGGTGGACGTGGCCGGCCCGCACGACCTGCGGGTCCGCGGCCTCGATCCGGCGCGGGTCGCCGCCCTGGCCGCGGCGCACGGGCTGCCGGTGCACGGCCTGACCACCGAACGCCCCACCCTGGAACGGCTCTTCCTCGGCCTCACCGGCCAGACGGCGGGCGTGCGGGAGCGGGCGGGCGCGGGCGGGGAAGCGGCGGGCGCGCCGGATGAGGCGGGCGCGGACGGGGAGGCGGCGGCATGACCGGGTTCGTGCGGGCGGAGTTCCGGCGCCTGCTGGCCACCAGGATGTGGTGGGGCATGCCGCTGGCGGCCGTCCTGCTCGGGGGCGGTCTGATCGGGCTGCTGGCCCTGGTCGGGCCGGAGAACTTCGAGCCGCCGATGCCGGGGCTGGACACCGAGGCGGGGGTGCGGGCCGTCCTGGGGTTCCTCGGGTTCACCGCCTTCGTGCCGGCCGCCGTCGGGACGCTCGCCGTCACGTCGGAGTACCGGCACCGCACGGTGAACTTCACCTTCCTGTTCGCGCCGGACCGGTGGCGGGTGCTGGTGGCCAAGCTCGTCGCCTACGCCGTGGCGGGCCTGGCGTACGGGCTGGTGCTGGCCGGGACGGCCGGGGCGGCGCTGTTCGGCGTGGCCGCGGCCCGCGGCGTCGAGCTGGGCCTGCCCGCCGGGACGATCGTGGCGCTGCTGGCCCGGCTGGGGGTGGCGATGGCGGTCTACGTGGTGCTGGGCGTGGGCATGGGCGCGCTGATCCGCAACCAGGTCGCGGCGCTGTGCGTGGTGATCGGCTACCTGTACGGCGGCGAGCTGGCGCTGATCATGATCCCCGGCGTGCGGGAGTTGTACCCGTGGCTGCCCGGCGGCGCGACCTCGGCGCTGACCGACTTCACCGCCGTGGCCGACGCGCTGGCCGCCCAGTTGTCGAGCGAGCCGGTCCGGCTGCTGTCACCGGCCGCCGGGGCGCTGGTCCTGCTGGCGTACGCGGCGCTGGCGAGCGCGGCCGCCGTCCTGCGGCCGCTCCGCCGCGACGTGGCCTGACCCGGCCCCGGCCCGGCCCGGCCGGTGGCGGCCTTGCCGGTACGGGCCCGGCCGGTGGCGGCCTTACCGGTGAAGGCTCGACCGGTGGCGGCCTTACCGGTGCGGGGCCCGGCCGGTGGCGGGCGGGAACATTCGTACAAGCCGGCGGGGCGGGTGGCCCGCGACAGTGTGGCCATGATGACTTCCCAAGAGGTCCGGACCCCGGCCCGCCCGGCGGCCGGGCGGCGCGCGAAGGGCCGCGGCCGACGTCGTCGCGTCGTGGCGGCCGTGCTGCTCGCGGCCGCCGTGCTGCTCCTGGCGAACACGCTGGTGGTGTCGGGGCAGGAGGCCGCGGGCGAGTCGAACGTGCCCCTCGACGGCGGCGGCCTGTACGTCCGCCAGGACGGCCCCGCCGGCGCCCCGGCGCTCGTGCTGATCCACGGCCTGGCCGGCTCGACCCGCTGGTGGGACCCGGTGGTCCCGGAACTGGCGCGGTCGCATCGCGTGATCCGCATCGACCTGCTCGGGCACGGCCGGTCGGCCAAACCGGCCGGCGGCGGCTACACCGTCGCCGAGCAGGGACGGCGGGTCGGCGCGGCGCTGGACCGGCTCGGCGTGCGGCACGCGGTCGTGGCCGGCCACTCCAC
>NZ_JBSFGJ010000777.1:0-2420 GCF_053596515.1 Nonomuraea sp. NPDC001684 | reverse complement strand
GCCCGCAGCGCCGACGGCTCCCCCTGGGCCTCGATGAACACGCCGCGCGGATCGTTGCCGACGAACCCGGCCAGCTCGTGCCGTCCAGCCAGGCCACTGACGAACGGCCGGAAGCCGACGCCCTGGACCAGCCCCTCGACCCTGATCCGGATCCGGCCGGGCCCCTCAGCCGTCACCGGTCAGCGCCCGCTGCACCAGCTCCCACAGGACGTGGTAGAGGGTCACCTGGGCCTCCTGGATCCGGTGCACCGACGGGGACGGCACGACGAACAGGTGATCGGCCAGGCCGTCGGCCGCCATCCGCCCGCCGTCGCCGCCGGCCAGGCCGACGGTCAGGGCGCCGCGGCGGCGCGCCTCGGCGAAGGCGTGCAGCACGTTCGCCGAGCCGCCGCTCGTCGACAGGCCCACCACGATGTCGCCGGGCCGGGCGAAGGCGGCGACCTGGCGGGCGAAGGCCAGGTCGTAGCCGACGTCGTTGGACAGCGCGGTGACGACGGCGGCGTCGGCGGCCAGGCAGGTCGCCGCGAGCGCCCGCCCGCGCGGCGGGTGGGCGAAGAGCTGGGCCAGCGCCTGCGCGTCCGTGGCGCTGCCGCCGTTGCCGACGGCGAACAGCCTCCCGCCGGACTCGAAGGCCGCCGCCGTCCGCGCCGCGCAGCGCGCCAGCTCCTCCCCGTGCAGCCCGGCGACCGTCTCCCGCAGCGCGACGATCTCGTGCGCCTTGGCCGCGCAGGAGCGGCGCACCTCCTCCAGCAGGGCGTCCGGATCGGTGGGCCGGACGTACAGGGACGGGTAGAGGGCCTCGACGCCGGCGCCTTCCGCCGTGCTCATCCGCACTCTCCTCCCACCGCGATGGCCTCGCCGGCGTGCACCAGGACGACGTCACCCGGCCCGGCCTCGACCAGGGCCACGCTGATCTCCTGCGGGCCGCCGGCGGGCCCCTGCGCGATGGCCAGGCCGTCTCCGAGCAACTCGACGACGCGCATGGGCAGGGCGAGGTCGGAACAGGTCAGGCACACCCGCTCCCCCGGCTCCTCGGTCATCGGGCCTCCTCCGGCTGGTCGAGGAAGACGTGCACCAGCTCCCAGAGCAGGTGGTAGACCGTCATGTGGATCTCCCGCACCACGCACGGGTCGCCGGACCGGACGCCGAGGACGTGGTTCACGGCCGGGCTGCGGCCGACGGCGCCGCCGTCCCCGCCTTCTCCGCCCACGAGCGCGACGGTCAGCAGTCCGAGCCCGTGTGCCGCCTCCAGCCCGCGCAGCACGTCCGCGCAGCCGCCGTCCCAGGAGAACCCGAGCGCCATGTCGTGCTCGGCGGCCAGCAGGCGCACCTGCTCGGCGTAGACCTCCTCGAACCCGCTGGTCGCCGCGATGGCGGTCAGCCGGGCGGCGTCATGACTGAGGGAGAGGGCGGGCAGGGCCCTCTTGCCGACGATGACCGGATGGACGAACTCCACGGCCACGTGCTGGGCGTCCGCCGAGGCGCCGCCGTCGCCGAAGACCAGCAGCCGACCGCCCCACGCGAACCGCCGGGCCATGGCCCGGCACGCCAGGGCGATCGAGGCGGCCTCCCCGGCGAGCGCCCGTCCTGGGGCGACCCGCCGCTCGAAGGCCGGCGACACAGGCGTCATCCCGCCTCTCCTTGCCACGAGGCGACGTGGGAGCGGGACGGCCCCGCGTCATGGGACGGCGGCCGGTGTCCCTCGTCCCACAGAGCCGCGCAGGCGCGCAGGACCTCCCCCAGGTCCCGCAGCCGGATCATCGCGGCCTTCAGGTCGCTCAGGCCCGAAGCGGTGATCTCGTACTTCCTGCGCGGAGGTCCCGTCCGCGAGGCGGTCCAGGAGGAGACCAGGCACTGGTCGCGTTCGAGGGCGCGCAGCAGCCGATAGACATGGCCGGGCTCCACCCCCGCCACGCCCAGCTCCCCCAGCCGGTCGATCAGGTCGTAGCCGTGGCTGGGCCGGTTCCAGATCAGGAGAAGCAGGATCGGGGACAACAATCCTCGCCTCTCGCCGCCTTCCATACGAACTCCCCCGCCAGCGGAACGCACCCTCCAAGGGGTAGTAGAACGTCCACGCCGGGCGATTCCCCGGTTCCGCACGCCGTCCTTGCCAACTTCTGGCAGAAGGCAAGCCAAGGGTTAGGTCTCGGGCGGTCAGCGCGCCGCGACGTCCCTCCGGCGTCAGGCGACGGCCACCCACCCCGCGCAGTACGTCGCCCTCCAGCACATCCGGGGCATGGTCACCGGGAAGGCCAATGGTTCCAGAGCCGTGACCAATCGGTAAATCGGCCTGCGAACATTTCGAGAAGACGGAACAATCCTTGCGCCTCGTCACGGGAGGGGTGAAGCTCTTCGGGGCGAGCCGCCGCCGGGTCGCTCTCGAACTCCTCATTCTTCAGCGGGGGCGATGAGTAATGGAG
>NZ_JBSFGJ010000776.1:0-2455 GCF_053596515.1 Nonomuraea sp. NPDC001684 | reverse complement strand
ACACGGCCATCGCGTGATCCTTCGATGTCGGTCGACGAGCGCACGCTGCCCGGCCCGGGGCGTCCCACCGTGTTCGCCACGCAGTCCACGCACAAGTTGCTGGCCGCGTTGTCGCAGGCGGCGATGTTGCACGTCCGGCCCGCGCCGCGGGCGCCGGTCGACTTCGACGCGTTCAACGAGACGTACCTGATGCACGCCTCGACCTCGCCGCTGTACCCGATGATCGCCTCCCTCGACGTGGCCGCGGCGATGATGGACGGCCCCTCCGGGTCGTTCCTGACCGGCGAGGCGATCGTCGAGGCGGTCCGGTTCCGGCAGGCGATGACCCGGCTGGCCGCCCGCATCCGCGAGGACGGCCGGCGGCCCGGCTGGTTCTTCGGCCTCTGGCAGCCGCCCTCGGTGCTCGACCCGCACACCGGCCGGGCCGTGCCCTTCGCCGACGCCGACCCGGCGCTGCTGAGCTCGGAGCCGCGCTGCTGGGTGCTGGAGCCCGGCGCCGCCTGGCACGGCTTCGACGGCATGCGCGACGACTACGCCCTGCTCGACCCGGTCAAGGTGACGATCACCTGCCCCGGCGCGGACGCGGCCGAGGGCACGCTGGAGTGGGGCATCCCGGCCAAGGTCGTGGCCGCCTACCTGCAGCGGCGCGGCATCGTGGTGGAGAAGACCGGCGACCACACCTTGCTGGTGCTGTTCTCGATGGGCATCACCAAGGGCAAGTGGGGCACGCTGATCGACGCGCTCACCGACTTCAAGAACGCCTACGACGACGACAGGGCGCTGGCGGACGTGCTGCCCGGGTTCGGGCCGTCCGGCGTGTCGTTGCGGGCGTTCTGCGGCGAGGTGCACGCCAAGCTGCGCGACTCGGGCGTGGGCGCGCTGCTCGACCAGGTCTTCACCGCGCTGCCCGAGCCGGTCTCCACGCCCGCCGACGTCTACCAGGCCATGATCCGCTCCCGTACCGAGCGGGTCCCGCTGGCCCGGCTGGCCGGGCGGGTGGTGGCGGCGACCGTGGTGGTCACCCCGCCCGGGATCCCCATGCTGATGCCGGGCGAGGCGACCGGCGCGGCCGACGGCCCGCTGATGCACTACCTGCGCGCCCTGGAGGACTTCGACCGGACCTTCCCCGACCTGGCCACCGACATCCACGGCGCCCACCGCGACGGCGAGGGCCGCTACTGGGTGGAGGTCCTCCGCGCCTGACGGCCGCCCCCGAAGGGCCGTCAGAGCAGGGCCGGCGCGGCGGGCCGGTTCAGGGCAGGGCCGGCACGGCGGGCCGGGCGTCGGTCCGGCCGACCTCGGCCAGGGGGACGGGCTGCCGCACGGTCCCCACGTGGCCTTGGCCGGCTCGGTGGACAGCCGCACGGTCTTCCCGTCGACCGACTCGCTCCGAAGGGTTGCCCGCCGCCTTCCCCCGCTCTCGCGGGCAACCGCCGCCGGCGCCCAGGCGTATAAGGAAGCGTGAAATCGGACAGACAGCCGTGAGCGCCACGGAACACGACTTCGGCGCATTCGTGGCCGCACGCGCCACGAGCCTGCTACGGGTCGCCTACCTCGCCTGCGGTGACGAGGCGGAGGCGGAGGACCTGCTGCAGACCGCGCTGGAGCGCACCTATCGGAACTGGGACCGGGTCCGCCACGACAGCCCCGAGCCGTACGTGCGCCGCGTCATCGTCAACGCCGCCATCAGCCGGGCCCGCCGCCGGGCGATCCTCAGGATCATCCCGATGCACAGCCCGCCGGACACTCCGGACCGGGCGACGGACACCGACCTGCGCCAGGTGCTCATGGACGCGCTGCGCGCCCTGCCGCCCCGGCAGCGGGCGGTGATCGTCCTGCGGTACTGGGAGGACCTCAGCGAGGCGCAGACCGCCGAGGTGCTCGGTTGCTCGGTCGGCACGGTCAAGAGCCAGGCGTCGAAGGCGACGGCCAAACTCCGTTCGGCCCTCGGACGGGAGACAGTGGAAGGAGTGATCAGGAATGCCCACGCTTGAGGAGGAGCTCCGCCGGCTCATGACGGAGGAGACCGCCCGGCTGCACGCCGCGCCCGACCTGGTGGAACGGGTGGTGCGCGGGTCCCGGCGCAGGCGGGTGAGGGGCCGGATCGCGGCGTTGTCGGCGTCCGTGGCGGTCGTGGCCGCGCCCGTGGCGTACCTGGGCGCGAGCACGACGACCGCGACGGGCGGCCAGGTGACGATCTCCGTGACGCCGGAGCCGCCCGCCATCGACGACACCCCGCCCCAGCCGTCGGAGCCGCCAAGCCTCGGCGACCTGGGCGACGGGATGAAGTTCGGGCACGTCAAGGTGGGATACCTGCCCGAGCGGCTGAAGTGGTCCGGCTGGTCGGTGGACTTCGGCGACAAGTACACGACCGCCTACATCTACGAGGGCGACGACCCGGGCTCCTACCGGGTGCAGATCTACATGTACGAGGAGGGGGCCGTCCAGGAGCTCG
>NZ_JBSFGJ010000775.1:0-2465 GCF_053596515.1 Nonomuraea sp. NPDC001684 | reverse complement strand
GTCCACGCTGCTGCGCCTGCTGTGCGGCCTGGACCGGCCCACCGGCGGGTCCGTCGTCTTCGACGGGCGGGAGATCACCGGCCTGCCGGAGCGGCGGCTGCGCTTCCTGCGGGAGAACCTGCAGATCGTCTTCCAGGACCCGATGAGCTCGCTCGACCCGCGCATGCGCGTGCGGGACCTGGTGGCCGAGCCGCTGGTCGCGCTCGGCCTGCCGGTCGGCGGGCGGGTGGCCGAGCTGCTGGAGGCGGTCGGCCTGCCCGCCTCGGCCGCCGACCGCTACCCCCACCAGTTCTCCGGCGGTCAGCGGCAGCGCATCGCCATCGCCCGCGCGCTCGCGCCCCGGCCGAAGGTGCTGGTCGCCGACGAGCCCGTCAGCGCCCTCGACGTGTCCGTCCGCGGCCAGATCCTCAACCTGCTCGCCGACCTGGTGGACGAGCTGGGCCTCACGCTCGTGTTCGTCTCGCACGACCTGTCGGTGGTCCGGCACGTCTGCGAGACCGTGGCCGTCATGAGCGGCGGCGAGATCGTCGAGACCGGCCCGGTGGACGACGTCTGGGCCGCGCCGCGCCACCCGTACACGCGTGACCTGCTGCAGGCCGTACCGACCCTGGAGGGATTGTTGTGATCGAGGTCGACGAGCGGGGAGTCGTGGAGTTCACGCAGGCCCTGGTGCGCATCCCCAGCACCAACGACCCCGCGCGCGGGCGCACCGAGCGGCCCGCCGCCGAGCTGGTCGAGGCCAGGATGCGCGAGTGGGGCTGGGACCCGGTCGTGAGCGAGGCCGCCGCCGGGCGGCCCAACGTCGTCGCGGTGGTCGAGGGCGGCGGCGGCGACGGGCCGACGCTGATGTTCGAGGGCCACACCGACGTCGTGACCGAGGGCGACCTGTCCACCTGGACCGTCGACCCGTTCGGCGGCGAGATCCGCGACGGGCGGCTGTGGGGCCGGGGCAGCGCCGACATGAAGTCCGGCCTGGCCGCCACCCTCTACGCCACCCGCGCACTCCAGCTCGCCGGCCCGTTCCCCGGCCGGATCAAGGTGTGCGCGCTGGCCGACGAGGAGGGCCTGATGATCGGCGCCCACCACTTCGTCGCCTCCGGCCTGGCCGACGGCGTGGACGGCGCGATCGTCGCCGAGCCCGAGGCCGGGGAGATCTGCGCGGTGGCCAAGGGCGCGCTGCGGCTGCGCGTCGACCTCACCGGCAAGATGGCCCACGGCGCGATGCCGCAGCACGGCCGCAACCCCGTCCAGGCGGTCGGCACGCTGCTGGTCGCCCTGCGCGGCCTCCAGCGGGAGCTTCAGGAACGGCATCCGGCCCACGAGCACCTCGGCGAGGTGTACGTCACCCCGACGGTGGTCCGGGCGGGCAGCGAGGAGCAGGTCAACGTCATCCCCGCCACGGCGTCCGTCTTCGTCGACGTGCGCACGATCCCCGGGCTGGAGCACAAGGTGGTGGCCGACCGGGTGGCCGCCCTCGCCGCGGCCGGGGACGGGATCGAGGCGTCGGTGTCGGTCCTGGTGGACCGGCCGCCGGTGGACGTGCCGGTGACCGACCCGGTGGTGGCCGCGCTGGCGGCGGCCCACCGTACGGTGACGGGGGAGGAGCCGGTCTACGGCGGCGTGCCGGGCTCGACGGACGGGACCGTGCTGACCCACTGGGGCGGCGTCCCCTCCGTCGTGTACGGCCCCGGCGGCAAGTGGATCGCCCACCAGGCGGACGAGTACGTCGAGGTCGCCGAGATCGTCCGGTGCACCCGGGTGTTCGCCGAGGCGGCGCGGCGCTTCCTGCACCGGGACTTCTGATGCTCGCCGAACCCGCCCCCGGCATGCGTCCCGGGCCGACGAACTCGCTGGTGGACGTCGCCGGGCTGCGCGTCGGGCACGCGCACCGGGTGGGCGGCGGCTACCGCACGGGCACGACCGTGGTGCTGGCGCCGCCGGAGGGCGTGGTGGCCGGCGTCGACGTGCGCGGCGCCGCTCCCGGCACCCGCGAGACCGAGTTGCTCGATCCGCGCAACCTGGTCGAGCGCGTGCACGCCGTCGTGCTGTCGGGCGGCAGCGCGTACGGGCTGAGCACGGCGTGCGGGGTGATGGACGGGCTGGCCGACGCGGGCATCGGCTTCCCGGTGGCGGGCGGCGTGGTGCCCATCGTCCCGGCGGCCGTCATCTACGACCTCGGGCGCGGCGGCGACTTCCGCGCCACCCCCGACGCCGCCCTCGGCGCCGCGGCCTACGCCGCCGCCCGCACTCCGGCGCACGAACCGCCCTTCCCCGCACCCCCGCCCCGCCACGGCGGCGCGGCCCGGCACGCCACCGCGCCTCCCACGGCCAGCGGGTCCATCGGGGCCGGCGCCGGGGCGATGGCGGGCGGCCTGGCCGGCGGCGTCGGGACGGCCAGGCCGGCTGTTGATCGGACTATCGCACTGCGCCGAGTGGGTGAACGTCACATGGGGTGAACGTTGTCA
>NZ_JBSFGJ010000774.1:0-2482 GCF_053596515.1 Nonomuraea sp. NPDC001684 | reverse complement strand
GCCAGCTCCAGGGCCTCCTTCTCGGTGGCGAAGGGAGTGACGCAGACGACCGGGCCGAAGATCTCCTCCTGGAAGACGCGCATCGCGGGCGTCACGTCGGCGAAGACCGTGGCGGCCAGGAAGTTGCCCTCGGGCAGGCCGTCCGGGCGGCCGCCGCCGGCCACCAGGCGGGCCCCCTCCTCGACGCCGGCCCTTACGTAGGACATGACCCGCTCGTAGTGCTCGGGGTGGATGAGCGCGCCCAGCTCGGTCGCCAGGTCGTGCGGCGGGCCGACGCGCACCCGCGCGGCGCGCTCGGCGAGCCGGGCCACGAACTCCTCGTAGACGGTGTCCTGGACGAGCACCCGCGAGCTGGCCGTGCAGCGCTCGCCGTTGAGCGAGAAGACGCCGAAGACGGCCGCGTCGAGCGCCCGGTCCAGGTCGGCGTCGTCGAAGACGAGCAGCGGGGACTTGCCGCCCAGCTCCATCGACAACGTCTTGAGGCCGGTGGCGGCGTCGCGCATGATCGTCTGGCCGGTGGCGGTCTCGCCGGTGAAGGAGATCACCGGAACGTCGGGATGGGCCACCAGCGCCGCCCCGGCCCGCTCGCCGATGCCGTGGACGAGGTTGAACACGCCGGTCGGCAGCCCGCCCTCCTCCATGATCTCCGGCAGCAGGCTGGCCGAGAGCGGCGACCACTCGGCCGGCTTGAGCACCACCGGGCAGCCGGCCGCCAGGGCGGGCGCGAGCTTCCAGGTCTCCAGCATGAACGGCGTGTTCCACGGCGTGATCAGCCCGGCCACGCCGACCGGCTTGCGCACGACGTAGTTGAGCTGGGCCGAGCCGACGCGGTAGACGTCCTCGCCCAGGCTGCTGATGACGTCGGCGAAGAAGCGGAAGTTGTGCGCCGCCCGCCGGGCCTGGCCCCTGGCCTGGGTGATGGGCAGGCCGGTGTCGCCGCACTCCAGCTCGGCGATGCGCTCGTCGCGCGCCTCGATGGCCGCCGCGATGCCGCGCAGCACCGCCGCCCGCTCCTCGCCCGGCATCCGCGGCCACGGCCCGTCGGTGAACGCCCTGAGCGCGGCACGCACGGCCAGGTCGACGTCCTCGGCGTCCCCGGAGGCGACGGTCAGCGCGGGGCGGTTGGTCGCGGGTTCCAGCGAGGTGAACGTCTGGCCGGACACGCTGGGCACGTGGGCCCCGTCGATGTAGTGCTCCAGGTTCAACGGGCGATCTCCTTGCACTGGGACGGCGGCCCCCCGGCCACGGGTGCGATCGATCCCCTGTCGGACGTGCGGCCGGACCGCCCTCTCATGGCACTCCTCCTCCGCCCCGCCACGATGATTGCCCAGGTGGAAGGCCCAGCGGAAGGCCCCTCGCAACCCCGTCAAATCGTATAGGACATCGTCGATGATACATGGGGAACCTATGGACAGAAATATCTGATGTCGTACATGATTTGTCCATCGGGGCTGGACGCACGGCGCTTCGAGGAGGATGCGTATGCGATGTCCACGACGCCTGGTGTGGTGGGCCGCGATCGCCCTGGTGGTCTCCGCCTGCGGCACCGGCCAGGACGGCGGCGCCGCCAGAACGGCCTGCGGCACGGGGAAGCCCGCCACCGGGACCCCGATCACCGTCGGCGCGATCGTCACCGCGAGCGGCGGCATCGACTTCAGCTCGGCCACCAAGGCGGCCAAGGCGTACTTCGACTGCGTCAACGCCGGCGGCGGCATCGGCGGCCGTCCGGTCGAGTACCTCGTCGAGGACGACGGCCTCAACCCGCAGAAGGCCTCGGCCCTGGCCACCAAGCTGGCCGGCAACCGCGACCTGGTCGCCCTGGTCGGCGGCTCCAGCTTCGTCGCCTGTGGCGTCTCCGGCCCGATCTGGGAGCAGAACGGGCTGTTCGACGTGCTCGCGGTCGGCGTGCCGAGGGCGTGCTTCGAGTCGCCGCGCATCGCCCCGGTCAACGCCGGCCCCAGGGTCAGCGCCGTGGCCGCCGCCCAGTACGCCGTCGAGGTCAAGGGCGCCAGACGGGTCGCCCAGATCAGCAACCGGGTGCCCGGCGTCGGCGACTGGACCCAGGACGGCGTGCGCGCCTACCTCAGGACCAAGGGCCTGACCTCGGCCGGCGACGTGCTGCACGACCCCGGCGTCAAGGACGCCACCGCCGTGCTCCTCGAAGCCATGCGGGGCGGCCCGGACGCGATCATCCTCCAGGACCCCGCCCCCGACGACGCCGCCATCCTCAAGGCCGCCCAGGCGCAGGGCCTCAAGGACAAGGTCACCTTCGTCTGCCTGACGCCCTGCTACGACACCACCTTCCCCGGCCAGGTCGGCGGCTACTGGGAGGGCTTCGTGTCCAACTCCGAGTTCACCATGCTCGACGCCGGCACCCCCGACAACAAGCTCTGGCGCCGCGTCATGGACGAGTACGCCGACGACAAGGCCCCCCGCGACTCCTTCTCCCAGGGCGGCTTCCTGGCCGCCAAGATCTTCGTCG
>NZ_JBSFGJ010000773.1:0-2504 GCF_053596515.1 Nonomuraea sp. NPDC001684 | reverse complement strand
CTCAAGCCCGACCTGCTGGCCGACGCCTTCGCCCTGACCCGCGCCCGCCTGCTCTACTGCCAGCCGACCTACCACAACCCGACCGGGGCGGTGCTGGCCCCGGGCCGCCGGCGCCAGGTCCTCGACACGGCCCGCGCGGCCGGCGCCTTCGTGATCGAGGACGACTTCGCTCGCCACCTCGGCCACGGCGCGCCGGTGCCGCCGCCGCTGCTGGCCGACGACCGCGACGGCACGGTCGTGCACCTGACCTCCCTCACCAAACCGGCCGCGCCCAGCCTGCGCATCGGCGCCCTGACCGCCCGGGGCCCGGTCATGGAACGCCTGCGCGCCGTGCGGCTGGTCGACGACTTCTTCGTCGGCCGCCCGCTGCAGGAGGCGGCGCTCGACCTGCTCACCTCCCCCGCCTGGGAGCGGCACGTCCGGTCGCTGGGCTCGGCGCTGCGGGAGCGGTGCGCGACGCTGGCCGCCGCCGTCCTGGCCGAGCTGCCCGGCTGGACCCTCGACCGCGTGCCCGCCGGCGGCCTGCACCTGTGGGTGCGCCTGCCCGGCGGCGCCGACGACGCCGTGGTCGCCGACGCGGCTCGCCGCGACGGCGTCGCCGTCAGCGCCGGCAACCGCTACTTCGCCACCGAGCTCCCGGCGGCCTTCCTGCGTCTCGGCTTCGCCGCGACCGCCGGGCACGCCGAGCTGGCCGAGGCCGTGCGGCGGCTCGCGGAGGTGGACCGCGCTCTGACGGCGTCCCGGTAGCGCTTCTGGGTCAGCCCTGTGCCCAGGCGGTCGCCGTCCAGGTCAGCGCGTGCGTGGCGGCGGACTTGCGGAGCAGCCTGAGGTGGACGACCTGGTGGTCCTCCGTGACGACGCACAGGCCCATGCCCGTCCGCATGCGGGCGAAGGTGAGCGAGGAGCCGAGCGGGTTCAGGTTCACCGCGTCCACGCAGGCAGCGGGCCAGCGGCCCGGCCAGGGCGGGCGGGCATCCGCGCAGGTCGGGCTCCTCGTTGGCGATGCGGTAGAAGAGCACGTCCGCCGGGCCCTCGCCGAACGCGGGCCGTCCGGTCAGGGCGAAGACGGCGAGCTGGCCCAGCGCGAACACGTCCGTGGCCGAGGTCACCGGCAGGCCCCTGACCTGTTCGGGGGTCATGAACGCCGGGGTGCCGACGCGCATGCCCGTGTGGGTGAGGCAGGTGGCCTCCACGGCGCGGGCGATGCCGAAGTCGATCACCTTGGGCCGGTCCTCGGCCGGCAGCACGTTCGAGGGCTTGAGGTCCCGGTGGACCAGCCCGGCGGCGTGGATGCCGATCAGCGCCTCGGCGACCCCCGCGATCAGCCGCCGGACGGTGGCCGGCGGCAGCGGACCGTGCTCGGCCACGGCCTGGTGCAGCGAAGGCCCGCAGATGTGGGCCGTGGCCAGCCAGGGGACGGCCGCGTCGGGGTCGGCGTCCACCACGGGGGCGGTGAAGGCGCCCTGCACCCGCTGCGCCGCCTGCACCTCGTGGCGGAACCGGCGGCGGAACTCCGGGTCGGCGGCGTACTCGGGCTTGACGACCTCCAGGGCCGGTACGGGGGTCGTCCGCGTGGAGCCGGGGGCGGCCGATCGGGCCCGCCCCGGCGTCGCACGGGATCATTGTCGGCCCGTCGAGGCGTACGGCGCCTGTCCCGCATTCGTCCCACACCGTGTGGTGCGGGCGGCCGTCAGCGGACGGCGATGGCCTCCTCCACGAGCGCCACGGCGGCGCGCGGGTCGGCGACCTCGATCACGAGCCGGGCGTAACGTTCGTCGGCCAGCTCGATGACCACGGCCTTGGCGGCGTCGTGCACGTCCCAGAAGACCTTCTCACCATTGAGGTGGAACGTTCCGGCCGTGATGACGCCGGGCAGGTGGGCGCCGGGCGCGCGCACCCCCTTGGGGTCGCCGACGATCCCGGGGTCGGCGGTGGCGCCGCGCACGTTGGCCAGCGGGATGACCAGCCGGCTCTTCAACGCCCACAGTTTGTCCAGGCCCTCGATCTCCACGACCAGCGTCTGTCCGTCAATGCTGATCCTCGCCATGTCATGCTCCTTGGTGGTGGTGGTTGAGCCGGTGGGCCAGAGCGGCGCCGGCCCGGTCGATGTCGGTGTTCGCGGTCCCCGCCCTGGCCCGCAGCCGCAGGCCGAGCAGGGCCGCGGTGAGCGCGAAGGCCAGGCCGTCCTCGGCGCCCTCGCTCCCGGACGCCGCCGTGGCGGCCTGGTCGAACGCGGCCAGCACGGCGGCGAGCCGGTCGGCGACCTCGCGGTCGACCGGCGCGCGTTCGACGGCGGCCAGCAGCAGCAGGTTGAGGCCGACCTCGGCGTCCGGCTCGGCGGCGGCCACGCGCAACGCCTCGGCCAGGTCGCCGGCGGCGGCGATCCGGTCGATCAGCGGGTTGACGTCGTGCTCCAGGGACCAGCTCAGCGCGGCCTGGTAGAGACCGCGCTTGCTGCCGAAGGTCTTGTACAGGCTGTTGCGGTGGACGCCGAGGTGGGTCTC
>NZ_JBSFGJ010000772.1:0-2521 GCF_053596515.1 Nonomuraea sp. NPDC001684 | reverse complement strand
CTGGGCCTACGCCGAGCCGTCGCTGCGCGAATGGCGCTCGGCCCTGGCCACCGCCGCGCTCCTGCGCGCGCTCGGCGTTGACGGTCTGCTCGCCGTTGCCGTGCGGCAGCGGCACGTACGCGGCCGGCAGCCCCACGGCCGTCAGCTCGGCGCAGGTCAGGGCCCCGCTGCGGCACAGCGCGACGTCGGCGGCGGCGTAGGCGAGGTCCATGCGGTCGACGTAGGGCAGCAGCACGTACTGGGGGTCGCCGGGCGGCGGCTCGTGCTCGACGGTGTTGTTCAGCCCGAGCACGTGGAGCACCTGGATGCCGGCCCGGCGCAGCACCGGCGCGGCGGCCAGCGCGGCCTGGTTGAGCGACCTGGCGCCCTGCGAGCCGCCGAAGACCAGCAGCGTGGGCCGGTCGTTCTCCAGCCCGAACCAGGAGCGCGCCTTGTCGCCGGTGGACAGCCGGTCGAGCGTGACGATCTCGCGGCGCAGCGGGGTGCCGATGAACTCGGCCTTGGGCAGCGCGGCGTCGGGGAAGCCGGTGAAGACGTGGTCGGTCAGCCGGGCGCCCAGCCGGTTGGCCAGGCCGGGACGGGGATTGGCCTCGTGGACGACGATCGGCAGGCCCTTGCGCTTGGCCGCCAGGTAGGCGGGCGTGGCGACGTAGCCGCCGAACCCGACCAGGATGTCGGCGCCGACCCGGTCGAGGACGCCCGACACGGCGTTGATCGCCCCGGCCAGCCGGCCCGGCACGGTCAGCAGGCTCGGGGTGATCGCCCTGGGCAGCGGCACGGCCGGCACCAGTTCGAGATCGTAGCCCCTGGCGGGCACGAGCCGCGTCTCCAGGCCGCGCTCGGTGCCCACGCAGGTGATGCCGACGCTCCGGTCAAGATGGCGCAGCGCGTCCGCAAGGGCGAGCGCGGGCTCGATGTGCCCGGCCGTCCCCCCACCGGCGAGGACCACCCTCATCTCGGTCACTCCCTAACGTCTCACTCGGCCTCTGGACGTACCCCCCAGGCCAAGCCAGCTTAGGCCCCGTGCGGCGGGTCCGGGGCCACGCGCGGCCAAGGCTTCGCGCGCGCCGGGCTCGCGTTTGGCGAACGACAGCAGGATGCCCAGCGCGGCGAGCGTGGGGAGCAGGGACGACCCGCCGTAGGAGACCAGCGGCAGCGGGATGCCGGTGATGGGCAGGACGCCGAGCACCGCGCCCATGTTGACGGCCGCCTGCCCGACGATCCAGGCCACCATGGCGGCCGCGGCCAGGCGGACGAAGCCGTCGTTGACCCGGACCGCGACCCGCAGCCCCGCGTAGCCGAGCAGGCCGAACAGCGCCACCACCATCAGCGTGCCCATCAGCCCGAGCTCCTCGCCGAGGATGGCGAAGATGAAGTCGCTCTCGCCGTGGGGCAGCCAGCTCCACTTCTGGCGGCTGCTGCCCAGGCCGAGCCCGAACCAGCCGCCCGAGCCCATCGCGATCTGCCCCTGCACGGCCTGGTAGCCGGCGCCCTGGGCGTCGGCCCACGGGTCGAGGAAGGCCCCGATGCGCTTCATCCGGTACGGCTCCACCTTGATCATGATGGCCGCGGCCAGCACCGCCAGCGCCAGGATGCCGCCGAACAGCTTGATCGGCGCCCCCACCACCCACAGCAGCGCCAGGAAGATCATGAAGAGCACGAGGGTGGTGCCGAGGTCGCGGCCGAGCAGGACCATGACGACCAGGATCGCGGTGCCGGGCATGAGCGGGATCAGCATCTGCCGCCACTCGATCCGGCCCTGCCTGGCCCGTCTGGCCAGCAGGTCGGCCCCCCACAGCACGAGCGCCAGCTTGGCCGGCTCGGACGGCTGGAGGGTGAACGGGCCGAGGTAGATCCACCGCTGCGCGCCCAGCTCGGACTCGCCGATGAACAGCACCATGACCAGCGCCAGCACCGCCAGCGCCATGAGCGGGTAGCCCGCCCAGCGGAAGAACTTCGGCGGCAGGCGCGAGCAGGCGTACATCACGGGCACGCCGACGCCGGCCGACAACGACTGCTTGATGAACCACGAGAACGGGTTGCCGGTCTTCTGCTGGGCCTCGATCGCGGAGGCCGACAGCACCATCATGAGCCCGAGCGCGAGCAGCAGCGCGCTGCACATGATGATCAGGTAGTAGGTCGTCAGCGGCTTGTCGAGCAGTTCCTTCAGCACGGCGCGCTGCTCGCGGACCCAGCTCGCCGGGCCCTCCTGGGCCTTGGACCGGGTGGGCTCGCCGGCGGCCGGGCGGGCGCCGGCGGTGCCGGTGCTACTGCTCACGCCGCCGCCTCAGCTCGTGGACGGCACGGGCGAAGGCCTCCCCTCGTGCCGGATAGCCGGGGAACATGTCGAGCGAGGCGCCCGCTGGGGAGAGCAGCACGGTGTCCCCGGGGGAGGCCAGCCGCGCGGCTTCGGTGACGACGGTGTCCATCACACCAGTGTCTTGGCCCGGGATGTCCACGACGGGGCGCCCGCCCCGACGAAGACCTGCGCCAGGCGGTCGAGGCCGCGTTGCGCGAGCAG
>NZ_JBSFGJ010000771.1:0-2533 GCF_053596515.1 Nonomuraea sp. NPDC001684 | reverse complement strand
CGTCTTCAGATCCGGCAAGCCCTGAGCAAAGAAGGAGAACGCAAATGGACGCCCTGAAAGCCATGTGGCAGGCCGTTCCCCCCGCCACCCCGGACGAACTCGCCGGAGCACGGCAGCGACTGCTCCGCGGGATGCGCCCCCGGCGACGCGTCGTCACCGGCCCTCGGCTGCTGGTCGCGGCCGGAGTCGCGGCGGCGATCACCATCACACCGTTGGTCGCCGGAACCGGGCCCGCCGCCCACGCGGTGACCAGAGGCCCGGACGGCACGGTCGAGGTCACCGTCAACGAGCTGCGTGATCCCGCCGGCCTGGAGGCCAAGCTCGACGCGGTGGGCATCAAGGCCGACGTGACCTTCCTGGCCCCGGCCACGCGGTGCGCGGGCCCGCGATTCACCGGCGTGGACCGCGCCTACGGCGGGGAACCCGCCTCCAACGCGGGCGAGCTGCGTTCACTGGTGGAAGAGTCGCGATCGTACAAGGCGACCCGGGTGAAATCCGTCCGGACGATCCAGATCTTCCCGCAGTACATCAAACCGGACGAGACGCTCGTGGTGGAGTTCCGCGACAACGGGAACCCGGAGGTGCCCTGGCAGCTCGGCGCCTGGCTGGCCGAGGCGGGCACCCCCGTGAAGCCGTGCACGCCCGTCGCGGGCGCTCAGTGAAGGCCACCGCGGCCAGCTCACCACCGCTCCGCCGCCGCGCGCCCTGACCTGCGGGAAGCGACCGGCCGCCGCAGGTGTGCCTGACGGAACCCTGGCCACGGCGCTTCATCCTCCGGTGTGCCCGACAGGACCTGGCCACGGCGCTTCATCCTTCCGACCGGTGACCGGCGACCGGCGGGGTGGACGGCAGCCGGCCGAGGTGGATGGCGGCGTGCCAGTACGCCGGGTTCCCGGGCACGGTCCACGCCCGCTGCACCACCGCGCCGAGCCCGGGCACGTCCCAGGACTCCTCGCCGTACCGGCTCAGGTCCGTCAGGATCGCGTCATGCACCGCCCCGAACCGGTGCAGGAGCAGCGAGGCCGGGAGGTGCCGGCCCGCCTCCACCCCGCCGATGTTCAGCGCCTGCCCGACGGCGGGGTCCTCCCAGCGTGGATCGAGGCTCCAGTGCGGCCGACCGGCGGCGGCTTCCGTCAGCACCGCCAGGTTGATCTCGTCCCACATCAGGACGTGCGCGATGAGGTCGTGCAAGGAACGGCAGAAGTCGCCGAGCGGGCCGGAGTCCACCAGATGGTCGGCGTCGAGCTGCTGCTCGGTGAGTCCGGTGACGCGAGCGAGGAGGATGTCCCGATCGGCGCGCAGGCGGCCGATCGCCTCTTCCGGAGACAGGATCGTCATGGTGGTTCTCCCTGGATGAAGTGGTTGGGAGGGACTTCAGCACCACCGCGGCCGTCCGGCCAGCGGACTGACGAATGCGATCAATCGTGCTCAGCGCAGCAGCAGCGACAGCACGTCCTTGCCGAGCTCCTCCAGGACGTCGGCGGCGAGCCGGTACCGCACGAACCGTCCCTGACGGGCCGTGGTCGCCAGTCCCGCCGCGGCCAGGGCGCGCAGGTGCCGGTTCACCTGGGTCGGGTCGACGTTCCACAACATCGCGATCTCGCCGGCCGTCCGCGGTTCGGTGGCGATCGCCCGGGCGACCTCCAGGCGGCCCTGGTGGGCGAGGGCCTCCAGCCGTCGCCGCACCATGGCGGCGGAGGGCACGGGGAGGCCGGCGTCGACGGGATGGAGGAGAAGGAGCGGCCGGCCGGGAACGTCAGCCACGTACAGGTGGGGACGGATGAAGGTGCTGGGCACCACGACCAGCCCGCGCCGGGACACGTCATGACGGGCGGCCTGGATCTTGGCGATGCGGACGGCCACCCCGGCCGGGGCGAGCTCCATGGCGGGGTCGAGGGCGGCGAGCGCGGGCCCGGGCCCTTGCCGGGAGGCCAGGTCGGCGAAGCGTCGCGCCCGCCCGGCCAGCACCGGCCGGATCCGGGTCCACTCGGCCTCGAACCACTCCTGCCGGCTGCGACGCAGGAACGAGAGGAAATCGGCGACCGCGTCCTGCGGACGCCTGACGAGCGCTTCGACGCGGGCCGCCACCGCCGGATCTCGCGCGCGCGACCATCGGAGCGCGACCTGCCGGTCGCCCGAGGGGGCGATCGGCCGCAGCAACTGACCTGCCAGCTCCTGGACGGGCATGGCACGCAGCTGTTCGAGCCGGTCGTCGAAGCTCTCCGCCGGGGGCTCGGGGGTGACGAACGGCGTCGCTCTGATGGCCTGTGTCGTCCACCACCACGATCGGGTCCAGGCCGCCAGGTCAGGGCTCATCGCCGTGAGGATCTTCGCCACCCAGTCCTCCAGGCCGTGGTGACCGGGGTCGCGCAGGACGTGCAGCGCCGAGCCGAACTCGGTCATCGCCGATACCGCCGGCAGCAGGGACCCCGCCTGCATGCACCGGTCGAGGCCGCCACCGGACGCCTGTTCTTCGTCAACGCCACCGGCCGCGACGACTCCTGCAGCGCCTCCGTCGTCCGCTCGGCCAGCA
>NZ_JBSFGJ010000770.1:0-2534 GCF_053596515.1 Nonomuraea sp. NPDC001684 | reverse complement strand
GCCCCCAGCAGCGCCGCCGCAGCTCAGCCCGCCGCGGTCCGGTTGGAGTGGGTACGGGGCTCAGGCGGGGCGGGTGGCGATGACGGCGGTGGCGTCCAGTTCCTCCGAGACCGTGGCTCGCGCCGGGAGCCCCGCGGCCATGGCGGCCCGGACGGTGGCCGCGGCCTGCCGTTCGCTGGTCTCCACCAGCAGGTGCCCGCCCGGCGCGAGCCAGCCGGACGCCCCCGCGATCACCCGCCGCACCACGTCGAGCCCGTCGCCGCCGCCGTCGAGCGCCATCAGCGGCTCGTGCAGGCGCGCCTCGGGCGGCAGCAGGCCGACCGACTCGGTGGGCACGTAGGGCGGGCTGGCGATCAGGATGCCGACGCGGCCGCGCAGCGAGCCGGGCAGGGCGTCGTACAGGTCGCCCTGGTGGACGTGGCCGCCGGGCAGGTTGAGCCGGGCGCAGCGCACGGCGGCGGGGTCGAGGTCGGCCGCGTGCACCTCGGCCCTCTCCCCCAGCGCCGCCGCGACCGCGGCGCCCATCGCGCCCGTGCCGCAGCACAGGTCGAGCACGACGGGCGGGCGGCCGGCCCGGCGGGCCAGCGCGACGGCCTGACGGATGAGGAACTCGGTGCGCGGACGCGGCACGAACACGCCGGGCTCGACGGCGACGCGCAGGCCGCAGAACCGCGCCCAGCCCAGGACGTGCTCAAGCGGCAGCCCGCCGGCCCGGCGCTCGACCATCCCGGCCAGCTCGGCAGGGGTACGGGCGGTGGAGACCAGCAGCTCGGCCTCGTCCTCGGCGAAGACGCAGCCGGCGGCGCGCAGCCGGGTGACGACGGCGGACATGGGGATCGGGGAGGGGGACATGGGGAGCCTTTCGGGATGCCGATGGGCGCTCCCCGCGGTCACCTGGCCCAGGCGGGCCGGACGTGTGCCGGAAGGGAGCCCCAGCCTGACGAAGCGGTAATGGGTCTCACCTCCTACGGACGATCTCGGCCAGAGACCGTCACAGTACCAGAGCCGATCCGGCCCGACGCGGGCGGCCGCCGGGGATCTCCCCCGGTCACACGCACGCCGCCACGCGGATGATCATGTAGTAAAATGTCCGGGAGCTCGGCCGCAGAGATCGTCCCGGCCAGCAGGAGGCGGCCGCGGGAGCCGCGCGAGAAGTCCCGCCGATCACCTGACACGAACGAAGCGCACACCACTACGGTGTGCGCTTTTTGTCGTGCCCGAAAACCGGACCACAGTGAGAGGAACCAGGCACATATGCCGCACCACGACGACGACACCAAGATCAGCCTGCCCCGGCAGTTCGCCCGCACCCGGCGGTTCACCCTGGGCGCCCCCTCGGCCTTCACCGTCTCGGCGGACGGCTCCGTCGTGCTGTTCCTGCGCAGCCGCGCCGGCGACGACCCGGTCACCTGCCTCTGGGCCCTGGACGCCGGCTCCGGCGAGGAGCGGCTGCTCGCCGACCCCGCCGCGCTGACCGGCGGCGGCACCCAGGGGATCGGCTCCTATGCCACGGACGACGCGGCCGGCCTGGCGGTGTTCACCCTGGCGGGCGCGCTGTGGGCGGTGGACGTCCCCACCGGCGCGGCCCGTACGCTGCCGGTGCCCGGCACGGCCCGCGACCCGCGGCCCGACCCGGCCGGGCGGCTGGTCGCCTACCTCTCCGGCGGCGCGCTGCGGGTGATCGGCGCGGACGGCGCCGGCGACCGCGCCGTGGCCGAGCCCGACGGGCCGGACGTGCGGTTCGGCGTGGCCGAGTACGCCGCGTCCGCCTCGATGGGCCGATCCCGCGGCTACTGGTGGTCCCCCGACGGCGCCCGCCTGCTGACGGCCCGGGTGGACGAGGCCGGCGTCGCGTTCTGGCACGTCGGCGACCCCGCCGAGCCCGCGCGCCCGCCCCGGGCCGTGCGGTACCCGGCGGCCGGCACCGCCAACGCCGACGTCACCCTCTGGATCGCCAGGGTGGACGGCGCGGTGGACGGCGGGCGCGTCGAGGTCACCTGGGACCGGACCGCCTTCGAGTACCTGACGGCCGCCGGCTGGGACGCCCACGGCCCGTATCTGTCGGTGCAGAGCAGGGACCAGCGGACGGTCCGGGTGCTGGCCGCCGACCCGGACTCCGGCCGGACGCGGCTGCTGGCCGAGCAGCACGATCCGCACTGGGTGCAGCTCGTCCCGGGCACGCCCGCCCGTACCGGCTCCGGCCGGCTGGTCGCCCACGCCGACCTGGACGGCACGCGGCGGCTCACCGTCGGCGGCGTCCCGGTCACGCCGCCCGGCCTGCACCTGGAGGCGGTGCTCGGCGTGGACGGCGAGGACGTGCTCTTCACCGCCTCCGACGACCCCGCGCAGACCCACCTGTGGCTGCACACCCCGGCGGCGGGCGCCCACCGGCTCAGCGTCGCGCCCGGGGTGCACGGCGGGACCCGGCGCGGGGGCACCCTCGTCCACGTCATCCGCACCGCCGAGCACCCGGGCGAGCGCGTCCGCGTGGAACGCCCCGCGGCCGGGGCGGCGTCCCCGGCGCGGAGCGGGGA
>NZ_JBSFGJ010000769.1:0-2539 GCF_053596515.1 Nonomuraea sp. NPDC001684 | reverse complement strand
GTTCGGCGGCGACGGCGACGACCTGATCCTGGCCGGCGCCGGCCGCAACGTGATCGACGGCGGCAAGGGCGACGACCAGATCACCAGCGGCGACCAGTACGACGGGCCCGCCGCGATCGTGGCCGGCGGCCCCGGCGACGACTACGTCACCATGGGCGGCGCGGGCGGCTGGGTGGCCGGTGACGGCCGCCTGACCCCCGCCACCCGCAAGGTCGGCGACGTCGACGTGGCCGACTGGACCGGCGACGATCTGCCCGGCACGCCCGCCGACGGCTCGTCCGACGGCGCCGACCGCATCGCGGCCGGGCTCGGCGAGAACCGGCTCTATGGCAACGGCGGGAACGACACCATCGCCGTGGCCTCCGACAGTCCGCTGGCGGCGACGGACGGTTCGCCGCGTTTCCGGGCGCAGCCGAGCCTGTTGGTCGGTGGGCCCGGTGCCGACACGCTGACCGGTGGTTCGGCGGCTGACGAGATCTACACCGGGCCGCGTGAGGAGTTCGGCCGCGACGAGGCGGGACCCGCCGACTCCGGGCCGAACTACGTCGACACCGGCGCGGGCGCCGACAAGGTGTTCGGCGGTCAGGCCGTTGATCTGGTCGCCGGTCATTCCGCTCCGGGTGAGGTCGTGAAGATCATCGGTGGTGGCGGGGACGACGTGCTGGCGGGTGGTCACGGCAAGGACGAGATCTTCGGTGGTCCCGGCGACGACTGGGTGATCGCCGAGCCGTCCGACGTCGGTGAGGCGCAGGGCCGCGACGACTTCGGTCCGGCCCGGCTGGTGCGTCATCTGCCGCTGCCGGCGGGCGTGCAGCCCTCGGCCAAGCGGTTGTCCGGCGGCGACGGGAACGACCACGTCGTCGGCGGCGACGGAGGCGCGACCGTCTTCGGCGACCGCCGGCGGGACGAGCCGTGCGAGGAGCACGACGGCGACGCCGACGGCCGGGACCTGATCATCGGCGGCGCGGGCAAGGAGACCGTGTCGGCCGGCGGCGGCGCCGACCGGGTCGAGGCCGGCGGCGGCCAGGACGTGGTCTGCGGCGAACGCGGCGACGACCGCCTGGCCGGCGGCTCGGGCGACGACCGGGTCTCGGGCGGCTCCGGTGACGACACGGCGCTCGGCGACGACGGCGCCGACGAGGTGACCGGCGGCTCCGGCGACGACACCCTGTACGGCGGCGCGCACGACGACACCGTCGTGGGCGAGTCCGGGCAGGACCGCGCGTTCGGCGGCGACGGTGACGACCTGGTCATCGGCGGCGCCCGCACGGCGGGCAAGGACGACAAGGGCGACTTCCTGTACGGCGACGCCGGGGCGGACCGGCTGATCGGCGACAACGGCGACGCCGGCGGCCCGTTCGACCTCGACGGCACCCCGCAGGAGGCCGGTGGCCCGGACGTGATCCACGGCGGCGACGGCGCCGACCGGGCTCACGGCGGGATCGGCGCCGACGAGGTGCACGGCGACGCGGGCGACGACCACCTGGAGGGCGGCGTCGGCGGCGACGAGGTGTACGGCGAGGCGGGGGAGGACGAGCTGGTGGGCGGCGCTTCGGGCGCGTACCCGGACAGTGGTGACACACTGCTGGGCGGCGACGGCCCGGACGTGATCGCCGCCGACAACGCCACCCTGACCACCACCGCCACCCCGTCCGGCACCCCATCGGCCACCCCGTCGGGCAGTCCGTCGGCCACCCCGTCGGCCACCCCGTCGGAGAGCTCGTCGCCCACGGGAGGCCCGTCACCGACCGGAGGCCCGTCTGGGACTGCGAGCCCGTCTGGGGCTGCGAGTCCGTCTAAGGCGGGGAGCCCTTCGGGGACGCCGTCCGGTGAGCCGGTGTCCGGTGCGGAGGCGGCCGACCCGGCGAGCTCGGTCGCCGTGCGGCCGGGCCAGGCGGCCGTGCACCAGGTGAAGCTGCTCGCGGGCGGCTTCGGCCCGGACGTGGCCGACGGCGGCGCGGGCAACGACGCGATCTTCGGCCAGGGCGGCCCCGACCGGCTGCGCGGCCAGGAGGGCGACGACTACGCCGAGGGCGGCGCGGGCGTGGACTGGGTCGAGGGCGACCAGGGCGACGACGACCTGGTCGGCGGCACCCACACCGCCGCCGACGACGCCGCCGACGCGCTCTACGGCGGCCCCGGCGACGATGTCGTGGCCGGCGACAACGCCGTGGTGACGCTGACGGGCACCCCGGCCAGGGCCACCGTCCGCATCGGCTCGGCCGGCACCCCGATGACCCCACGCGCCGTCACCCTCCTGGCCGACGGCCCAGGCGAAGGCTCAGGCTCTGGTGGCGGGGCCGGGGCGGATCGGGTGTCCGGTGGGGGTGGGGTGGACGTCCTGTGGGGGCAGGGCGGCGACGACCAGATGTCCGGCGGCGGCCAGGGCGACCACGCCGAGGGCGGCGACGGCGCGGACCAGATCCGCGGCGACCTGCCGCTGACGGCCGAGTCGACCCGCACCACCACGCGACCGCTGGCCGACCCCGGCTGGAGAGGCGACGCCAGTGGCCGAGCCGACCTGGAGGGCGACGACACC
>NZ_JBSFGJ010000768.1:0-2582 GCF_053596515.1 Nonomuraea sp. NPDC001684 | reverse complement strand
GGCGCGCGGGGTCGGGGGTCAGCTCGGCTGCCCGCTCGTGGAACGCCGCCGCCGCGGCGACTCCGCCGCGCGCCTGCGCCCGATCGGCCGAGCGCTCCAACTCGGCGGCCACCGTCTCGTCGGGGCCGGCCGTCGCGTTGGCGAGGTGCCACGCCCGGCGATCGGGGTCCGCTCGGGGATCGGTCGCGTCGGCCAGCGCCCGGTGGACGTCCTGCCGGTCCTGCGGGGACGCGACGCGGTAGGCCGCCGATCGCATGAGGGGATGACGGAAACGCACCCGCGTACCGATGGCGATCAGCCCCGCCGCCTCGGCCGGCGACGCGGCGGACACCTCGATGCCCAGCAACTCCGCCGCGCGAGTCAGCAGGGTCACGTCCCCGACCGGCTCGGCCGCCGCGATGAGCAGCAGCCGCTGCGTCTCGGCCGGCAACGACCGGACCCGCCGCAGGAAGCCCTGCTCGATCTGGCCGGCCAGCGGTCGCGCGTCGGGCCGCCCGAATCCCCCCGCCAGCTCCGCCGGCGCCAGCCCCCGGGGCAGTTCGAGCAGGGCCAGCGGGTTTCCCTGCGTCTCGACGACGATCCGGTCCCGGACCTGCTCGTCGAGTCGTCCGGGAGTCACGGAGTCCAGCAGGGCGCGGGCGTCGCTGTCGCTCAGCCGTCCCACGTCGAGCTGGGGCAGCCCCTTCAGCTCCGGTCCGAGGTGGTGCTCGCGCACCGCGAACAGCAGCCCGATCGGCTCCGCGAGCAGGCGCCGCGCGACGAAGGCGAGGGTCTGCGCGGAGACCTGGTCGAGCCACTGCGCGTCATCGACGAGGCAGACCAGCGGCCCCTTCTCGGCCACGTCGGCGAGCAGGCTGAGCACCGCGAGGCCGACCAGGAAGCGGTCCGGAGGAGTTCCCGCGCTCAGGCCGAACGCCGTCCCGAGCGCGTCGCGTTGCGGGCCCGGCAGGCGACCCAGGTGCTCCAGGAACGGGGAGCACAGCTGATGCAGCCCCCCGAAGGCCAGCTCCATCTCGGATTCCACGCCGGTCGCCTTGATGATCCGGCAGCCGGACGCGCTGTCCCGCGCGTACTCCAGCAGCGCCGTCTTGCCGATGCCGGCCTCGCCGCGCAGAACCAGGACCGAGCTGTGGCCGTCCTGCACCGTTGCCACGAGCTGATCCAGCGTCTCGCACTCCAGCCGCCGCCCGAGAAGTCGCGACCCGGGACCTCCGCTTGCCATGGCACTGCCCCCGACGATCATCTGTTCGTTGCCCCATGACCGCTGAACATGGGGAGAAACCGGCGCTACATCCTAGACGGAGACGTAACCTACCGTTCTGCCATCAAGCCCAGCAATCTGCTGGTGACACCGGCCGCAGGGTGAGCCGGGTGGTCGCGGAGCAGCCCACTGCCCGAGGCGCCTCCGCTGCCCCGACGCCCGCCACGGTGGGGGCCAGGGTACCGACCACGGTGTTCCCAGGGCGCGACGGAGCAGCCCGGACAGCGACCGTGATCGCAGTGGCATCACCGGATGCCAGCTGTCGAACGGAGCCGCCATCGTGACCATGAGCCTGTTGGAGTCGTACGGAGAGGATTCGGCGTTCGTCAGCGCCGCGCCCCGGCTTCTCACGATCGGTCTGCGCGTCCTGCAGGACGTGGGCGAAGCCGAGGACGTGGTGCAGGAGACGTGGCTGCGTTGGGCCCGTGCCGATCGGTCGGTCGTCATCAGCCCGCCGGCCTTCCTCGCGCTGACCACCGCGAGGCTCGCCATCAACGTCGCCCGGTCCGCCCGCAGGCGCCGAGAGACCTCCGCCGGCTCCTGGCTCCCCGAGACGGCGGACCTCGCCGCCGGGCCCGAGACGGCAGCCGAACGGCGAGAGGCGGTCGACACTGCGATCCGGCTGCTGCTGGAGAGGCTGACACCCGCCGAACGAGCCGTCTATCTCCTGCGCACGGCCTTCGACTACCCCTACCGCCAGATCTCCGAGCTCCTCCACCTCGGCGAAGACCACGCGCGGCAACTCCTGCGACGCGCGCGCAACCACCTCGCCACCGAGCGACGCCACCAGGTGAGCGCCACCGCGCACCGGCGCCTCGTGCGGACGTTCGTCGCCGCCGCCCAGTCCGGCGACCTCGCCGCGCTGGAAGACGTGCTCACCGCCGACATCGTCCGCTGAGTTCGATCGCTGGTGCGGCGATCTGTCACAGATCACGACGCCGTCCGGTCTTTCGGGTGAATCGGACGCCGAAGAGCGACAGGAGCGTGAGCGTGCCCTCGACCATGACCACCATTCGGATCCGGGTCAGGATGAGCTCCCGGCCCGTCGACGAGCCGCATCGCGCGTCGAGCCAGCTCGAGCTCCTCTTCGATCTCACCTTCGTGGTCGCGGTCGCGGCCGTCACGGCGCAGTTCGCGCACGTCGTCGCCGAAGGTCATGGCCTGACCGGGCTGGTCCCGTTCCTCCAGGTGTTCTTCGCCATCTGGTGGGCGTGGATGAACTTCACCTGGTTCGCCTCGTCCTACGACACCGACGACGTTCCCTACCGGCTGCTGACCATGGTGCAGATGGCGGGGGCGCTGGTCCTGGCCGTCGGCGTGC
>NZ_JBSFGJ010000767.1:0-2591 GCF_053596515.1 Nonomuraea sp. NPDC001684 | reverse complement strand
GGGAGATCTCCATCAGGTCGTCGACGAGCGCGCTGAGCCGGGCGACCTCGGCGGTGATCAGCCTGGCGGCGGTTCCGGCGTCGGCGTCCAGCAGGCCGGCCCCGGCCGCGACGGCGCCGTCCTCGGCGGCGGCCAGCAGGAGGCGGGACAGGCCGCGCCCGCGCGCCCGGCGGTGCACCAGGAGCTTGACCAGCTCGGCCCGGTGCCGCGAGTTGGGCTTGCGGGCAAGGACCAGGCTGACCGTGCCGGCCAGGAAGCCGTCGGCGTCGCGGCAGGCCCACACCGCCATGGCGCCCTCGGCCACCGCCGCCGCCTGCCCCCGCCACCAGGCCGCGGCCTCCTCCGGGCCGAACGGCTTGAGGAAGCCGACCGAGGCGCCGCCGTCGACGGCGTCGGCCAGCAGCACGGCCAGCTCCTCGACGCTGCCGGCGAACTCCTGCGCGGACATGCGGGTGACGGTGTGCACGAGCGGGCTCCTTCGGGTGCTCACGGCAGGACGACGACCAGGGCGTAACGGACCGGCGAGGGCCCCGGGCAGCGGAAGCGCGACCGCCCCCACAGGCGGAACCGCAGGCAGTCGCCCGCCTCCAGCCGATGGACGCGGCCGTCGGCGGTGATCTCCACGACGCCCTCCAGCACCCAGACGTGCTGTTCGAGCCCGGGGACCGGCGGCTCGTCGTAGGCGATGTCCGCGCCCGGCCGCAGCCGCCCCTCGACGACCTCGCCGCGCAGCCCTGGATGCGGCGGCGAGACGGAACGTCGCTCGAAGCCCGAGCCCTCGTCCCGCCACACCGCCTGGGACGCCGCCCGCACCACCTGCGCGGGCTCCGGCTCCACCTCGGCCAGCAGGCGCGACATCGTGCGCCCGTAGACCGCGCAGAGCTTGTTGAGCAGGGCGGCGGTGGGGCTGATCTCGCCGCGCTCCAGCCGGGACAACGTCGAACGGCTGATCCCGGCCCGCCCGGCCAAGTCGTCGAGCGACCAGTCGCGCTCGACCCGCAGTTCGGCGAGCCGCCCGGCCAGCCGCTCGTCCAGATCCTGTCCCATATCCGGGACGATATCCCAGATGCGGGATCAGCGGTGACCCTTCCGGCGGATCCTGATGTCCCGCATGTCGGTCACCGCCACCTGCAGCACCCGGTACGGCACCCCGTACGCCTCCAGCGCCGCGACCGCCCGCCCGGTGGCCTCGTGCTCACCGTCGTCCGGCCCGGCGGGCACCTGGCAGCGGAAGGTGAACGCCGACACGGTGCCGTCGTGGGTGAACGTGCCCGCCTCGGTGAAGGCCGTGTCGTGCGCCGCCAGCACCGCGGCCCGCCCCTCCTCGTCGATCCCGTCGAACTTCCCGCGGATGGTCACCCGGAACAACGCTCAGCCCTCCCGTACGGCATAGGTCAGCAAGGGCTCGCCGAGCAGGCCCTCGGTCACGTCCAGCAGCTCCAGCACGGCCTCGGCGATGGCGTCGGGCCCCTGCCCGGCGGCCACCCGCCTGCCGACCTCGGCGTACACCAGCGAGTGCAGGCAGCCGATCTGCCAGGCGACGGCCCGCGGCAGCAGATCGCCCGGCTCGGCCCCCGTCTCCTCGGCCAGCGCGTCGGCCAGGGCGTCGGTCATCTGCCGGCCCAGCTCCTCCAGGCGCGCCCGCAGCGTGGGAGCGGCCAGCATCATCTCCAGCACCTGGCCGAACCCGGCCGTCAGCCCCAGGCTGCGCTCGCGCCCGCGCACCTCCTCGCGCAGGCGGCCCAGCACCGCCCGCGCCGCCGACACGCCCGGCGCGCGCTCGCGCACGATGTCGGCGAGCCGCTGCGGCGAGGCCTCCTCGGGCGGCAGCACGAGATCTTCCTTGGCGGTGAAGTAGTTGTAGAGCGTGTTCACCGACACCTCCGCCGCCGCGGCGATCTCGGCGATCGTGACCTGGTCGAAGCCGCGGTCGACGAACAGCCCGATCGCCACGTCGGAGAGGTGCCGGCGGGTCTTGCGCTTCTTGCGCTCGCGAAGCCCTTCGGTCATGACAGGACTCTACTGCAAAAATGAAGTGGATTGCAGTTTTGGGGTCGTCATCGGGATTCGACGTCGGCGGCGAACCGGTCCCACGCCGCCTGGCGGGTGATGCCCAGGGCCTGGCCGATCCTGGCCCACGTCACGTTGCGGGCGCGCAGGATGGCCACCCAGGCGCGCAGGTCGCGTTCGGCCTGCTCAAGGGTGAGCGCCTGGCGGGGCAGGGAGGCCAGCACGTCGTCGTCGGACATGCCGGTCACGTACTTGTCGTCCGGGGCGGGGCCCCAGTGGACGCGCGACCCGCCGTCGCCGGCCGGCGCGGGCTCGCCCTCCTCCTTGCGGAGCTCGGCCTGGACGATCTGCTGGCTCAGGTCGACGCAGGCGTCGCAGATGTAGACGCCGGGCCCGGCGACGACCTTCCTGGCCTCCTCGTGCGGCTTGCCGCAGAACGAACACCTCGTCGCCAGCTGCGCGACGGGCGTCATCTCCCGGCTGGTATCGCTGTGTGTCATCATGCTGTCAGCCTTCCCTTGACGCGGCGGCGCGTCAAGGGAAGGCTGACAGAAATCGGGATCGCCGTCGAGGCCGCCGGC
>NZ_JBSFGJ010000766.1:0-2594 GCF_053596515.1 Nonomuraea sp. NPDC001684 | reverse complement strand
GTCGTCGCCTCGCACGGCGCCGCGCTGCGGCTCGGCATCTGCGAGCTGCTCGGCCTTCCCGAGGAGCTGTGGCCGGCGCTGGGCGGGCTTGGCAACTGCTCGTGGTCGGTGCTGCAGGAGGGCCGTCAGGGCTGGCGGCTGCTCGAACACAACGCCGGCACCCTGCCCGAGCCCATCAGCAGCGACGACCGCCCTGACGCGGAGGCGTAGCCGACCGGCTCAGGCCGGCTGCGCGGGGCGGCGAGCGCCCTGCCGGGGATGGTCCGGCAGCGTGACGGCGCTCGCGGCCTTGTCCGTCATCCGCTTGACCATGCCCTTGCCCGGCAGGTACGGCAGCATGCGCATCATCTGGTTCCGCAGCCGGATCCGCGCCCGCGTGCCCGGCACGAGGTATTTGTCGGCCCCCTCGGCCTGCTTCTGGCACACCTCGACGTACGGTCTCATCCGCCGCTCGTAGGCATCGAAGGCGGCACTGTGGTCGCCGGGGGCCGCGGCCAGCTCGGCGGCCAGCACGTACGCGCCGATCATCCCGAGCCCCGTGCCCATGCCGCCGGGGCCGGGGGCGTACCCGGCGTCGCCGACCAGCGCCACCCGGCCGGACGACCACCGGGGCAGGACGACCTGGGCGGCCTGCCAGAAGTAGAAGTCCTCGGCCCTGTCCATGGCCGCCAGCAGGGACGGGACCTGCCAGCCCACTTCCCGGAACGCCCGCGCCACCAGGGCCCGCTGCGCCGCCTGGTCGCGGTGGCCGACGTCGAGCGGGGGCGTGGCGAAGTCGAGCGACGCCCTGGTCCGGCCGTTCGTCCGGACGATGGTGGCGCAGCGGCCCGGCACGTTGTGCATCAGGCCGTCGTGGTCCAGCCCGTACGTGCCGGGGACGGAGAAGACGGCGCCGTAGAAGCCGAGATGGCGCAGGGGAGCGGCCGGGAAGGCCAGCTCGCGTACCTTGCTGCGGATGCCGTCCGCGCCGACGACCAGGTCGAACGTGCGGGGCGCGGCCTTTTCGAAGGTCACGTGCACGCCGTCGGGGCGCTCGGTCAGGGAGGTGATCGAGTCGCCGAGGAGGCGTTCGGCGGGGGCGGCCTCGTTCAGGATGCGGGTCAGGTCGCCGCGCAGGATCTCCACGTCGCCGCTGAACACCTCCGACGGCAGCCTGGCCAGCCGTCTGCCGGCGCCGTCGACGATGGCGATGTCGCCCATGCCGGTCTGGGCCGTCTTGATGGCGTCCAGCACGCCCATGCGCTTCAGCACCTCCAGCTGCGGGGCGCCGCGGAAGTCGACGGCCTGGCCGCCGGTGCGCAGGGCGGGGGCGCGTTCGACGACGGTCGGCCGGAACCCGAGGCGGGCCAGCCAGTGGGCGAGCGTGGGCCCGGCGACGCCGCCGCCGGAGATGAGGACGGTCTGCACGGTTGCCTCCCTGGGTAGTGCGCCATGTACGTTGTACGCGTACCGTAGGTTCGGGTATTCCAGCAGGCAAGAGGGTCGCCCGGCGCACTAGTGCGGTGAGAAGGTGCCGCCGGGTGCGCCGAGCCTGGTGCACTAGTGCTGCGGAAGGGGTGGCCGTGGATCGGCCCGTGTATCTGCGGATCGTGGCGGAGTTGCGCGACCGCATCGCCGCCGGCGAGCTGGCGCCGGGGGACAAGGTGCCCTCGACCCGCCAGATCATCCGCGAGTGGGGGGTGGCGATGGCCACCGCGACCAGGGCCCTCGGCAGGTTGCGCGAGGAGGGGCTCACGCGGGCCGTGCCCGGGGTCGGGACCGTCGTCGCCGGGCCCGTGCGGCGGGCGGCGCAGGACCTCACCGCGCGGCGCGTCGTGCGCGAGGCGATCAGGGTCGCCGACCGGGAGGGGCTGGCCGCCGTGTCGATGCGCCGCCTGGCCGCCGAGGTCGACGCCTCGGCCATGTCCCTGTACCGGCATGTCGCGGGCAAGGACGAGCTGGTCCGGCTCATGATCGACGCGGTCTACGGCGAGGAGCCGCCCGCCGGGCAGCCGCCGCGCGACTGGCGGGCCCGGCTGGAGCTGGAGCTCCGGCAGTTGTGGCGGGTGCACCTGCGGCATCCGTGGCTGGCGCAGGCGGTCTCGCTGACCCGGCCGCAGCTCGTGCCCAACGGCATGGCGTCCACCGAACGGCTGCTGCGGGCCCTGGACGGGCTCGGCCTCGACGCCGGCACCATGCTGCACGCCGTCGTGTCCCTGGTGAACTTCGTCCGGGGCGCCGCCGTGGCCCTGGAGGCGGAGCTGCAGGCGCGTACCGAGACCGGGGTGACCGAGGACGACTGGCTGAGCGAGCACGAAGGGGAGATGGCGGAGTTGCTCGCCTCCGGCGCCTTCCCGACTCTGGCGAAGGTGGTCACGGATCCCGGGGTGGATCTGGACCTGGACTCCGTCTTCGAGTTCGGGCTCCGCGGGCAGCTCGACGGGCTCGCCGTGCTGGTGGCACGGGCGCAGCGGGGACGGCGGCCGGGCGATTAGGCGAAAGGGCGCGGATGGCTATATGCTCTCGGAGCGCCGCAACGGGTGATCCCGCAGCGGTGACCAGGGGCTATGGCGCAGTTGGTAGCGCGCCTCCATGGCATGGAGGAGGTCTGGGGT
>NZ_JBSFGJ010000765.1:0-2600 GCF_053596515.1 Nonomuraea sp. NPDC001684 | reverse complement strand
CGCGCCCTCCCTTTCCGGGGGGCGCGCCCTTTTCGCGTTCCGGTGTCAACCTTCCCGGCCCGCTTCCGCGTTGAGGCCATGTGAGTGATCCATCCGACGACGCCTCCTACGCTGCCTTCGTGGCGGCGGCCTGGGACAGGCACATGGCCGTCGCCGTCCTGCTCGCCGGCGACCGGCACCGGGGCGAGGAGCTGCTGCAGGACTGCCTGGTGCGGCTGTACGTCCATTGGCGGCGGGTGCGGTCCGCCGATCCGCACGCCTACCTGCGGCGCATGCTCGCCAACGGCAACGTCAGCCGGTGGCGGCGGCGACGGCGGGAGGTGCCGACCGCCAGTCCGCCCGAGCACACCGATCCCCGCCAGCAGCTCCACGAGCCGCACGAGGACCTGCGCCGCGCCCTGCTCTCCCTGTCGCCCAGGCAACGGGCGGTGGTGGTGCTGCGGCACTACGAGGACCTGACCGAGAAGGCGGTCGCGGCCGTCCTCGGCTGCTCGGTCGGCGCCGTCAAGAGCCAGCACTCCAGAGCGATGGCGCGCCTGCGCACGGCTCTGCGCGAAGATCAGGAGGCAGCACGATGAAGGACGACCAGGATCTCCTGGCGCGGGCACTGCGTGATCTCGCCCGACGCGAGGGGCCCGCGCCCACGCCCCCGCCGGTGCCCGCGCTGGTGCGACGAGGGCGCCGGGCCAGGCGGATCCGCACCGCGACGCGGGCCGCCGCGGGGGCGCTGCTCGCCTCGGCGGCCGCCTTCGTGATCCTCGGCGGCACCGGGATCGGCGCTGGGGGCGGCCCCGGGGTCGGCACCGGGATCGGCCCCGGGATCAGTACTGAGGGCGCGCCGCCGAGCGCCGTTCCGGCCGGTACGCCGGCGTCCTCGGAAGGAGCGCGCCAGGCGCTGGACGCGCGGTCCGTGCTGCTGGCCGCGGCCGAGTCCGCCGGGCACGGGGCCGCCGCCTCCGGCCGGTACTGGCACGTTCGCGCGCGCACCTCCGAGCCGGTGCGCCACCCGCAGGCGAAGAACCCGCCGTTCTCGGCCAGGGTGACGCACACCCAGGACACCTGGTACGCGGCCCGCCGGGGTGCGCCCAGCCGGACCGTGACCGGCCAGGACCCGAAGGTCGCCTTCGCCTCCCCCGAGGACGAGGCCCGCTGGAGGCGGCTCGGCTCCCCCGACCTGAGCGGCGGAAAGCCGTCGAGCAACGACTACGCCATGCAACTCCACTTCCTGATCGGCAACCACCGCTACACGCTCCGCCAGCTGCTCGCGCTCCCGGCCGACGAGGAGAGGCTGGCGGGCCTGCTGCGGCGGCTGTTCGACGAGGAGAAGCCCGGCGACTGGTGGCCCGCCAAGCCGACGTTCACCTCCTATGTGTGGACGACGGCGCAGGACCTGCTCGCCGGTCCCATCAGCCCGGGAACCCGGTCCTCCCTGTATCGGCTGCTCGCCGGGCAGCCCGCGATCAGATCGCTGGGCGAGGTCACCGACCCGCTGGGCCGCACCGGCGTCGCCCTGACGCTGACCACGCCGGGCAGCGGTGAGGGCGCGGGCGAGTCGCGCCTGGTCGTGGACGTCGCGACGGCGCGGTTGCTCGCCTACGAGTTGCGCCCCCCGGGGCGGTCCGAGCCGCTGATCCAGACCACGTACGAGGAGATGGGCTGGGTGAACCGCCTGGGCGCACGTCCGTAGCGGCCCGTGGTCAGGGGAGCCGGCCTGGTTCGTCCACCACGCCCGCCGCCAGGTCGGCGCTCGCGTAGAACGTGCCCTTGCGGGCCGTCACCTCGCCGCCGATGACCTCGTCCTGGAGGTTGTCCACGCGCCTGCCGAGGAAACGGTAGGTCGCGGCGTCCAGCACCAGATACGACCGCGAGACGATCCGGCCCTGCGCGTCCCGCGTCGACCCGCCGGGGACGGAGCCGGCGGGCTCGTAGGCGACGCCGATCCCCGCCCGGCCCGCCGCGTCCCGTACGCCGAGGTCCACCCGCACTCCGGGCAGCTCGGCGAGCGCGCGGAAGACGGCGGCCTCGACCCGCGGCGGCATGGGGACGCCCGCGTCGAGGTAGACCGACAACACGCGGAACGCCCGCGCGTCCGGCTGCTCGGCGTCCGCGCCCTTCGGCAGGGTCGACCAGTGCCGGTCGCCCCTGACGTGGTCCAGCAGCGCGGCGGGATCGGTGGGCAGGTCGGCGAACTTGGCCGCGTACTGCCGGGGTGTCAGGTCGTCGTCGTCCGGTTCGGGGGTGATGTCCTGGAATTCCAGGGGGCCGCCGTTCTGGCGGAGGGCCTGGCGGGTGCCGTCGTACCGGGTCCAGTATTCCTGGACCGTGCCTCGCTCCTCGCCGGGCTGCTTGACCAGGTCCTTCCGGTACAACCACTGGTCGGGCCGCGGCTCGTGGCGCCGGCGGCGTCCCTCGGCCACCAGGGCGGCTTGGCGCAGCACGGTCTCGGCCCGTACCGGCATGGTGGTCATGGCGGCGGGCGGGGGCGGAGCCGGGGTGTGGGAACCGTTCACCGCCACGACAACGGCGGCGGCGGCTGTCGCGGCGGCCAGCAGCGACGGCACCGCCCAGAACCGGCGCCGCTTCCGGGCCGGGGCCTGGCC
>NZ_JBSFGJ010000764.1:0-2609 GCF_053596515.1 Nonomuraea sp. NPDC001684 | reverse complement strand
GTACCAGCGGTAGTAGACGGTGTTGGCGCCCGCGTCGGCGACGGCCTTGGAGGCGCTGGTGACGCCGGGCGAGATCGTGCGGCCCTCGGTCGCGCCCTTGACCGCGGTCACCGTCTTGACCATCTCGCTGAAGTCGCCGGCCGCCTTCTTCGACAACATGCCGCGCAGGTACTCGATGCCGCCCTGCGGGTTGGCGCTCCTGGCCGCGACCATGAAGTTCTCGCCGGGCTGGGTGTGCAGGGTGCCGTACGGCATCTTGTCGGAGCCGGTGACGTCGGGGATCGGGAACATGCCGTACTCGAAGTCGGGCGGGGTGGTGCTCTTCTGCTCGTTCTCCAGCCACGACCCGGACGGCAGCATGGCCACCTTGTACTTGTTCTGGGCCGTCTGGGTCTGCACGTGGTCGAGGCCGGTCGTGCCCTCCATGAGGTACTTGGCGCCCACCTCGGCCCAGGCCGCGGCGGCGGTCTTCATGGCCTCGGTGGTCCAGGCGCCGTCCTCCAGGTTGTCGATGTTGACCAGCACCTCGTTGCCGCCGATCTTGGCGGCCAAGGTCAGCAGCGGCTCGTACAGGTACTGGGGGAACTTGCCGGCGTACGTGAAGGGCGCCATCTTGCCGGACTTCTTGATCGTCTCGCAGAGCTTGACGAACTCGTCCCAGGTCTTGGGGATCTCCCAGCCGTTGTCCCTGAACACCTTCTGTGAGTACCAGATGCCGTGGATGTAGTTCACGTAACCGAGCACGCTGAACTTGCCGTCGTAGGTGCCGATGTCGATGACCGACTGGTCGATGGTGTCCCTGACCTTGACGGCGGGGTCGTCCCAGCTCGGCGCGTCGAGCAGGGCGGTGAGGTCCTGGAGCTGGCCGTCCTGGGACAGGGCGCCGAAGTCCATGAAGTTGGCGCCGGAGTTGTCGATCACCTCCGGCGGGTTGCCGCCGGCGAACCGCGGCTGGAGGACCTTGGTGATCTCCTTGGTGGCGTTGTGCTTGATCTCGCTCTTCGGGTACTTCGTCGTGAACAGCGGCTCGTGGATGTTCTTGGCGTAGTCCTGGCCGAAGCCGCCGTCGAAGATCCACACCTCCAGCGGCTTGCCGTCCGCGACGCCGAACGGGTTGGCCGCGCTGGTCGCCACCGGCGCGGACGAGGCGGTGGCCGTGGGCTTGGCGGCCGGGGTGGCGCAGGCGGCCAGCGCCCCCGCGACGGGGACGAGGGCCGCGCCGCGCAGGAGTTGACGACGGCTGATATGGGGGGTGTCAGGCATTGATGGCTCCTAGCTGTTCATGATCCTCGTCGTATTCGCCCTGCGTACCGGCTCTCCAGGGCCTTGTTGTGCTCGTCGCCGCCGGTCACGTTGACCGACAGGTAGACGGGGGGCCGCTCGCCCAGGGCGACGAGCTCCTCCACCGCCTCGGTGACCACCATCTGCGCGAGCAGCGCCGAGGTGATCGTGGAGACCGCGCCGTACGTGCCGCCGTCCGGCAGATCGAGGACGGCGTCCCCGTACGGGGAGCCGTTGTCGAGCACGACGTCGGCCAGGTCCATGAGCTTGCCGCCCGAGGGATGGCGCGAGGTCATGCGCGTGCTGTGCGCGACCGAGGTGATCGCGACGAGCGGGTGGCCGCGCTCCTTGACCAGCGTGGCCAGCTCCACGACCGTGCCGTTCACGCCGGAGCTGGAGACCAGGACGAACACGTCCTGCGGCGCTACGGGGGCCAGGTCGTAGATCTCGTGGGCGACGGCCGGGTCGCGTTCCAGCTCCGGGGTGAGCACGCTCGGCGGCCGGCCGCCGTACAGGACGAGGTCGCGCGGGGAGAGGCGGTTGCTGGGCACCAGGCCGCCGGCCCGTCCGGCGATCTCCATGGCGATGGCCTCGGAGTGCCCGGACCCGAACGCGTTGACCACCCCGCCGGCGCGCAGCGCGGCGACGATCAGGGCGGCGGCCCGGCGCACCGGCTCCGCCTGGCTCTCGGCGACCTGTCCGGCGAGGGCGAGGGCCTTGGACGCGTACCGCATGTCAGCCTCTCTCCACGCGGTGGCTCTCCACCGCGCTGATCGTCAGCTCGAACGCCTCGTTGGTGCGCTCGTACGTGCGCTGCGCGACCGCCACGTAGACGGCGTCGAGCACGAAGATCTGCGAGTGCACGGCCGCCAGCCCGCCCAGCCGGAACGTGGTCTCCCTGCTGGCCGTCGTCAGCACCAGGCCGGCCAGCTCGGCCAGCGGCGAGCGGGCGAAGGAGGTGACGGCGACCGTGGTCGCGCCGTGGCTGCCCGCCTCGGCCAGCGCCTCCATGACCTCGCGGGTGCGGCCCCGGTGGCTGATGCCGATGGCGACGTCGTCCGCGCCGAGCAGCGCCGCCTCCGACAGCGCCACATGCGCGTCGCCGGCGCTCCAGCACGGGATGCCGATGCGGCGCAGCCTGCCTTCGAGCATGGTGGCGACGTTCCCGCTGGTGGAGACGCCGATCAGGAGCACCCGGCGGGCCCTGACGACGGCGTCGGCGACCTGGGCGACCATCGCGAGGTCGAGCTGGGCGGCGGTGTCCTGGATGAGCCTGGCGTCGGCGGCGGCTTCCGCGCCGGACGCGTCTTCTTCGCCGGCGACGACGC
>NZ_JBSFGJ010000763.1:0-2635 GCF_053596515.1 Nonomuraea sp. NPDC001684 | reverse complement strand
GCACAGCAGCAGGCCCACGCGTACGGGTGCCAGCGTCAACGCGGTCACCGAGCCGATGGCCAGCCCGACGCCGAGGGCGGAGCCGACGATGCCCCAGCCGACCGCACCGCCCTCCAGGTGGCGTGCCGCGTACAGCGGCCCCAAGACCGTGAACCCGGCTCCCCAGCATGCCGACGTCAGCGCCTGGAGGCCGGTCAGCGTCCACAACCAGCGGCGACCGGCGAACGCGGACAGACCCTCGATCAGCTCCCTGGCGAACCCGCGCCGCTCGGGTCGGACGGCTGCGGCCGGCACGCGCACCATGCGGAACACCGCGCCGGACAGCAGGTAGGTGACCCCGTCCCAGCCCACTACCCAGCCCGGCGAGACGGAGGCGATCACCAGCCCGGCGATCGTGGGCCCGGCGATCGCGACGAGGTTGCCGGCGATCTGCAGCAGGGCGTTGGCCGGGACGAGGGCGCCGGGTTCGACGATGCTGGCGATCAGCCCCTTCGCCGCGGGGGCGAAGAACGCGCCGGCCGCGGCGGTCAGCACCGCCAGGCCGCCCAGGGACCAGACAGTCGCCGAGCCGCTCAGGAACAGCGCGGCGGAGACGCACTGGCTGACGCCGCAGACGAGCTGGCACGTCACGATGATCCACACCCGGGGCAGCCGGTCGGCCAGTACCCCGGCGCCCGGGGTGACGGTCAGGAAGACCAGCATGCTGGCGGTCGCCACCACGCCGATGGCGGTGCCTCCGCCGTCCTGGTCGATGAGTGCGAAGGCCAGCCCGGCGGGGGCCGTGGTGGTGCCGAGGACCGAAGCGGTACGCCCCACGGCGTAGCGGCGGAAGTTCCGGTTCCGGCGCAGCAGCTCCACGGCGGCGCCAAGGCGCTCCCGCATCACCGCTTCGGGCCCCGTTCAGCCGGCACGTGCCGCTGGAGGGCGACCGTGGCGCTCGGGACGGAGATCCCCGGCGACGCCGACGCGATCAGCTCGTCCGACCGAGGAGGACCAGTCCGTGATCCAGCAGCTTCGTGCATGGCTCCTTCTCCGAACCTCTCACGCGCTTGCTCGGTCCAGCGTCTCACCTGGCCGACGTCCCATCTGGTCGGCGTGGCAGGCGCGCGCCGAGCGGTCGCACCGGTACGGTGCGAAGCCTCCTCTCGGTCAAGGAGCAGACTGTGTCATCGCTCATCGCTCATCTCGTCTCAGCCGTCGGTCACCAGGAGCTGCGCCGTCGGGCAGGTGCGGGAGCGACCTGTGGCGATCACTGACGCGGACATATCGAGCGCCGTCCGGGACCACCTCTCGCGTTTCCCGGACGAGGCCGCGCTGCTGTCCGAGCCGCTCCGCCTGCTGGCCGAGGGCCGCGATTTCGCCTCGCGGCGGAACTTCCCGATGCACGTGACCGCCGGCGCGCTGCTGGTCCGCGACGGCACCGAAGTCCTGCTCGTCGAGCACCGCGCCTACGGGATCCTGTTGCAGCCTGGCGGCCATCTGGAGCCGGCCGACACCTCACTGATCGACGCAGCGGTGCGCGAGCTGGCGGAGGAGACCGGAATCGACCCCGCGCAGGTCATGCCGGCGTCGCAGACCCCCGTCTACATCGAGTACGCCCGCGTTCCGGCCCGACCGCAGAAGGGCGAGCCGGCGCACCATCACCTCGACATCGGGTACGCGTTCGTGACGCACGCGGACCTGGGGCCGATCCAGGAGTCAGAGGTGACGGACGCGGCCTGGTACCCGCTCGGCGAGGCCGAGCGGCTCGTCGGCCCGCGCATCGCGCGAGCCGTGCCGGCCCGCGATTAGCCCCCGTCGGCCGCGGCGTCCCTCAGTCGAAGGACGGTCTGACGCCCTGCTGCCGGCTCCGCTTGAGCTCGAAGAAGTCCTCGGTCCCGGCGACCAGGACCAGGCCGTCCCAGAGCCTGCCGGCTGCCTCGCCGCGTGGCGCCTGCCTGATCACCGGGCCGAACAGGGCCATGCCGCCGACGCGGAGAACGGGAGTTCCGACGTCGAGCCCCACCTCGTTGAAGGCCTCATCGTGGGAGTCCCTGATGAGCTGATCCAGCTCGTCGCTGTCGGCGGCTGCCGCCAACGCGGCGGGCAGGCCCACCTCTGCGAGGGCTTCGGTGATGACCGTGGGGTCATCGCGACGCTTCTGGTTGTGGAAGCGGGTGCCGATCGCGGTGTACAGCGGGCCGAGAACGCCGCGGCCGGCGTGCTCGGCGGCGGCCGCGCAGACTCGCACCGGCCCCCAGGCCTTCTCCATCTGGTTCCGGTCGTCCTCGCTCACCCCCTCGCCCTTGCGCTGGACGAGGTTCAGGTGGGCCAGCGACATGACCCGCCAGTCGGCGTGCACCGGCCGTACCTTCTCGACCTCCAGCAGCCAGCGCGAGGTGACCCACGCCCAGGGGCACAGCGGGTCGAACCAGAACGGGACCTCGACGAGCTCCGGCTCTTCCGTGGTCGTCATGATGCCTTCCTTCCTCTCGGACCGATCTCGCAGAGGGGCGGCGTGCGCCGGCAACGTGTCGGGTTCGTGGCTGGGCAGGCTGAGGATGAGGTGCTTGGCCATCGGGATGGTGTCCACAAGGTCGATGCGGGCCAGCGTTCGCCCTGGTTGTATATCACGGCGGCGCGCTGGACAAGATCC
>NZ_JBSFGJ010000762.1:0-2645 GCF_053596515.1 Nonomuraea sp. NPDC001684 | reverse complement strand
CCTACCTGGCGGCGACCGGCCGGACGGCGGCGCAGGCCCTGCACGCCGACAGCGCCGAGATCATCGCGACCACGCTCCGCCGCGGGTGACACTGGGACGATGGAGTGGACGATCCAGGAGCTGGCGGCCAGGGCCGGCGTCAGCAGCCGCACCCTGCGGCACTACGACAGCGTCGGGCTCCTGATGCCTTCCCGGGTGGGCGCGAACGGCCACCGCCATTACGACTCCGCCGCGGTCCTGCGTCTGCAGCGGATCCTGCTGCTGCGCCGGCTCGGCATGGGCCTGCCGGCCATCGCCGAGGTCCTGGCCGACGAGGTGGACGCGTGCGACGGGCTGCGGGCCCACATCGCCGCGCTGGAGGACGAGCGCGACCGCATCGACCGGCAGATCAGGTCGGTCCGTCACACGCTGGACGCCCTGCTGGCGGGGGCGGAACCGCGGATGGACGTCATGCTGGCCGGCTTCAACGACCACTACAAGGACGACGTGATCGCACGCTGGGGCGAGCGCGCGTTCCAGGTGAGCAACGACTGGTGGCACGGCAAGACGCTCGACCAGCAGCGGGCCTGGAAGCGGGCGGCCGAGGACCTGGTCGCCGCGTGGGTCGCCGCGGTGCAGGCCGGGGTGTCGCCGACCTCCGACCGCGCCCAGTCGCTGGCCGCCCGGCACGTGGGGTGGCTGAGCCAGATCCCGGGCACGCCCACGGCCGAGGGCGACCGGGAGCGCTCGATCGAGATGGTGAGCTGCCTCGGCGACATGTACGTCGACGACCCCCGCTTCGCCGCCATGTACGGCGACGCCACCGGGGCGAGGTTCGTCCGCGACGCGCTTCAGGCGTACGCGCGTACCCGGATGTAGGACGCGCTTCAGGCGTACGCGCGTACCGGGAATGCGCGTACCCGGATGTAGCGGTCATCCCTCGCGTCCCGGGACGGACGGAGGGATGATCGAGGGCATGCGGGTCTTGTCCCTGTGGCTGTTCGCGGCGTTCCTCATGGTCACGGCGTGCGGTGACGACGCCCCGAGGAACCCCGCGCTGCGGGCCGAACTGTTGAAGATGCTCAAGACGGACCAGGAGCAGCGCACCCTGGAGGCCAGCCAGGAGGACTGGGATCGGACCGAGAAGGCCAACACCGAACGCATGCGGCAGATCCTCGACGCCTACGGCTGGCCGGGGTACGAGCTGGTCGGAAAGGACGGCGCGCAGGCGGCCTGGGCCCTCGTCCAGCACGCCGACCGCGACCTGGCCTTCCAGCGCCGAGGCCTGGAGATGATGCGGCGGGCGGTGGACGACGGCGACGCCGACCCGTCCGACCTGGCCTACCTGGTGGACCGGGTGCGCGTGGCGGAGAAGAAGCCCCAGGTGTACGGGACGCAGTGGGAGACCACCTCAGAGGGCGAATGGCGGCCCCGCACCCCCATCGAGGACGGGGCGCGGGTCGACGAACGGCGCGCGGAGGTGGGTCTCAAGCCGCTGAAGGACTACCTCAAGGAGCTCCAGTCGGTGAAATGACAGCTCGCGGCGCCCTCAGAAGTAGCGGGACGTCAGGTCCGTCGTGGGCCAGGAGGAGACGGTGACCTTGTTCATGTCGTCGTCGAGCGTGTCGAAGTCGAGCGACCCGGTCTCCTCCCTGCGGTTGAACACGACCGCGTAGCTGAAGCCGTTCTGCAGCCGGGCCAGGTAGGAGTACGTGCCGGGCATCGAGCCGTCGTGCCAGGTGTTGAGGTGGCCGGTGACCTGGCGCACCCACCAGCCGCCGCCGTACCAGGATCCGTACTGGTTGACGCCGATCTCCGGCTTGGCGACCAGCTTGGCGATCGAGGCCGAGCTCAGCACCGTGCCGGGCTTGTCGAAGGCGAGGGTCCAGCGGACCAGGTCGACGGCGGAGGCGAGCCAGCCGCCGTTGGCGTCCTGGTTCGGCATGTTGAAGCCGCCGTACTGGTAGGGGACGACGGTGCCGGAGGCGTCCACCACCGACTTGTTGGTGTACTGCGACTCGTAGGCGACCTCGCCGGGCGCGGCCTCGCTGCGCAGGCTGCGGCCGAGCCGCATGCGGGTGATGCCGAGCGGCTGGAGCAGCTTGGTCTGGACGTACGACTCGTACGACATGCCGGAGACCTTCTCGATCACCCGGCCCAGCAGCAGGTAGCCGTAGTTGCTGTAGACCATCTTGCTGCCGGGGTCGAAGTCGAGCCGCCGGGCGGTGGCGTACTTGACGATGTCGGCGTGGCTGATCGGCAGCGGCACGTCCAGCGCGGCGGAGATGGTGTGGTCCAGCCAGAGCTGGTCCTTGGAGACGCCGCGGTCCCAGCCGCCGAGGTGCTGCATGAGGCGCAGCACGGTGACCTGGCCCATGCGCTCGTCGAGGGGGGTGAGCCCGAGGAGCTGGGTGACCTTGGCCGACAGGCTGAGCTTGCCGTCCTGCACCAGCCGCATGATCGCGGCGGAGGTGATGTTCTTGCTCAGGCTGGCGATCCGGAACAACGACGTCGGCGAGACCGCGGGCAGCGCCCTGGAGAAGTCGTTGTAGCGGTAGCCCCTGGCCAGCACGATCTTGCCGCTCTTCATGATGGCGAGCTGCGCGGCGGTGCGCTCGGGGTTCTCGCGCTCGGGAGCCGAACTGCTCCGCCTGAAGCGTGGGGCG
>NZ_JBSFGJ010000761.1:0-2653 GCF_053596515.1 Nonomuraea sp. NPDC001684 | reverse complement strand
TCGGCATCCGGGACGCCGTCACCTACGAGGGGCAGGCGGCCGCCGAGCTCGAACAGCGCGCCGACCCGGCCGAGAGCGGCTCGTACCCGGCATCCGGCACTACGGCGGGCACGGCGAGCGGCGGCTGGACGACCTGTCGGTGTTCGTCCAGTCGTTCGCGCCGCCGCCGCGCATGCTGGTCTTCGGCGCGATCGACTTCGCCGCGGCCGTCGCCAAGGTGGGCAAGTTCCTCGGCTACCACGTCACCGTCTGCGACGCCCGGCCGGTCTTCGCCACCGCCAAGCGCTTCCCCGAGGCCGACGAGGTGGTGGTCAAGTGGCCGCACGACTACCTGGCCTCGGTGCGGGTGGACGAGCGCACGGTGATCTGCGTGCTGACCCACGACCCCAAGTTCGACGTGCCGCTGCTGGAGGTGGCGCTGCGGACCGAGGCGGGCTACATCGGGGCCATGGGCTCGCGCCGCACGCACGAGGACCGGCTGGCCCGCCTGCGCGAGTCGGGGCTCACCGAGGCCGAGCTGGCCCGGCTGAGATCGCCCATCGGCCTCGACCTGGGCGCCCGCACGCCGGAGGAGACGGCCGTGTCGATCGCCGCCGAGCTGATCCAGCTCCGGTGGGGCGGCTCGGGCCGGCCGCTGTCGCAGACGGGCGGGCGCATCCACGGGGAGCCGGCGTGATCGCCGGGCTGCTGCTCGCCGCGGGGGAGGGCGCCCGGCTGGGCACGCCCAAGGCGCTCGTGGAGTTCGGCGGCGAACGGCTGGTCGACCGCGGGGTGCGGCTGCTGGCGGAGGGCGGCTGCCGTCCGGTGGTGGTCGTGCTGGGCGCGGCGACCGTGCAGGTGCGCGGGGCGGTCAGCGTGCGCAACCCGGACTGGCGCACCGGCATGGGCTCCTCGCTGCGGGCCGGGCTGGCCGCGCTGCCGCCGGAGGCGACGGCCGTGGTGGTCGCGCTGGTGGACCAGCCCCTCGTCCGGGCGGGCGCGGTGCGGGCGCTGGCCGCGTCGGGGGCCGGGCTGGCGGTGGCCACGTACGGCGGACGGCGGGCGAACCCGGTGCTGATCGCGCGCGAGCACTTCGCCGGGGTGGCGGAGCTGGCGGTGGGCGACGTGGGGGCGCGGGCGTTCATGAAGGCGCATCCCGGGCTGGTCACCGAGGTCGCCTGCGACGAGCACGGCGACCCCGCCGACATCGACACGCCGCAGGACCTGGAGCTGCTGGAGGGCCGCTAGAAGCGCAGCGAGGCGATCGCCGCGCGGTGGTCGCTGCCGGTCGCCGGGGCGACCCCCGCCTTGGTCGCCGTCATGCCCCTGAACAGGATGTGGTCGGGCCGGGTGATCGGGAACTCGGCCGGCCAGGTGAACCCGAACCCGTCGCCGGCCACGCTCTGGGCGTCGGTCAGCGGCGGGGTCAGGCCGCGCATGCCGCGGTCGGTGGTGGCGGTGTTGAGGTCGCCGAGCAGCAGGACGCGCTTGCTGGGGTCGCCGTCGACGAGCCGGCGGGCGTGCGCCAGGGAGGCGTCGCGGGAGGCGGTGTGGCCGGGCCTGGCCGAGGCCAGGTGCATGACGTAGACGGTGACCTTGCCCTTGGGCGTGGTCACCACCGCGCGCAGCGCCCGCGGCCAGCCCATGCCGACGTCGAGCGGGCTGGTCTCGCTGATCGGGTAGCGGCTCCACAGGCCGACCGTGCTGACCGGGTAGTGGTAGCGGAACATCTTGTTGAGCTGCTTGGCCGCGGGCCCGCCGGGGGTCAGCTCCTGGGCGGCCAGCAGGTCGAGCCCCTCGGCGATGGCCTTGACCGCCTCGCCGGAGGCGCTGTTGCGCACGCCGACGTTGACCGTGCCGACGGCCAGGTCGCTGGGGCCGCCGGGCGGCGCGGCCAGCAGAGTGGAGCCGAACATCGCCGCCCACACCAGGCCGGGCGCCAGCGCCGCGAGCGCGGCCGCCCTGGACCGCGCCAGCAGGGCGAGGAGCAGCAGCAGCGGCACCGCCACCCCCAACCAGGGGAGCAGGCTCTCCAGGACCGGCGTGAAGCCGCCGAGCGACGGGATCAGCGAATGACCCGCCAGGGCCAGGGCGACCACTGCGGAGGCGACGACGACGACCCGGCTCAGCACCCGAACCAGGCTAGTGCTTCGCCGCGCGACACGCCGACACGCTAACCTGTTGACGTCGCAACGGAACAACATTCGGTTCATCGGGAGCCCGGCATGCGCATCGGTATGGCACTCAACTACTCGGGCGGTTTCAAGGAGACGGTCGCCGAGCTGGCCGACTACGAGAAGGCGGGCCTCGACATCGTCTTCGTGGCCGAGGCGTACAGCTTCGACGCCGTCAGCCAGATGGGGTACATCGCGGCCAAGACCGAGCGGGTGCAGATCGCCTCGGGCATCCTGCCGATCTACTCCCGCACGCCGACGTTGCTGGCCATGACCGCCGCGGGCATGGACTTCGTCTCCGACGGGCGCTTCACGCTGGGCATCGGCACGTCGGGGCCGCAGGTCATCGAGGGCTTCCACGGGGTGCCGTACACCGCGCCGATCGGGCGCACCCGGGAGGTCATCGAGATCTGCCGCAAGGTGTGGCGGCGCGAGCGGCTGGAGCACGCCGGCCGCAACTACCAGGTGCCGCTGCCCGCCGGGGAGGGCACCGGCCTGGG
>NZ_JBSFGJ010000760.1:0-2657 GCF_053596515.1 Nonomuraea sp. NPDC001684 | reverse complement strand
CGATCCGCGTGATCGCCAACGACGCGTTCGCCAAGCAGTGGCAGGACAAGCTCGTGCCGGAGTTCGCCAAGAAGTACCCGAACATCAAGGTCACCGTCGACGGCATCCCCTACAACGACCAGCTGCCCAAGACGATGCTGGAGCTGACCGGCACCACCGCCACCTACGACGTGGTGCTCGCCGACGACCCCTGGCTGCCGCAGCTCGCCAAGACCGGCGCCCTGTACGACCTCAAGGGCCCCGAGCTGGCCAAGTGGAACGACCCCGGCTACGACTGGGCCGACTTCAACCCCTCGCCGCTGGCCGCCGGGGAGTGGGAGGGCAAGCAGTACGCCGTGCCCGTGCGCTCCAACCTGCTGCTGATGTTCTACAACAAGTCGCTGTACAAGAAGGCCGGCGTGGCCGAGCCGACCGCGCAGACGACCTGGGAGCAGTACTTCAAGGACGCCCCCAAGCTCGTCCAGGACACCGACGGCGACGGCAGGACCGACTCCTGGGCCGTGGGCACGTACTTCACCAAGGACCCGCTCACCCCCACCGTGTGGCAGACCGTGCTCAACTCCGACGGCGGCAAGATCCTGGACGGCACGAAGGTCGCCTTCGGCGGCCCGGCGGGCGTCAAGGCCCTGCAGACGCAGGTCGACCTGCTCAAGTACGCGCCGCCCGGGGCCAGCACCTACCAGTTCAACGAGCCGCTGGAGGCCTTCCGGCAGGGCAAGACGGCCACCATGTTCATGTGGGGCAGCGTCTACAAGGGCACCGCCGTGGACAAGGAGACCACCACCCTGACCCCCGAGCAGGTGGGCCTGTCCACCCTGCCCGCCGGATCGACCTCGCCGGGCGCCCACCGCGGCATCTGGACGGCCGGCATCTCCAAGAAGTCCACGCACCCGGCCGCCGCCTGGACCTGGCTGCAGTGGGTGACCTCCAAGGAGGGCGAGCAGTTCACCGGCAAGGCGTTCGGCACCTTCCCCGCCCGCAACTCCAGCCTCGACGGCACGCCGCCGGCCGAGTGGGCCGGCCCGGTCTACAAGGCGCTCAAGGACGGCTACGAGGTCGTCTCCAAGGGTGAGATGTGGCGGCCCAGGCTGCCCGAGTCCGACGCCGTGCAGCAGATCCTGGCGCTGCAGACCAGCCGGGCCATGTCCGGGCAGGCCACCGCGCAGCAGGCGATCGACCAGGCCGCCAAGGAGATCGGCGACCTGCTGACGGCCAAGGGCTACAACCAGTGAGGCGTGCCCGACTGGGAGAGCCGGGCACGGCCTGGCTCTTCCTGGCCCCCGCCCTGCTGCTGCTGGCGGGCATGCTGCTCTACCCGATCCTCTACACGGCCTGGGTGAGCGTGTCCGACTTCGACCTGGCCTCCTTCCAGCCGTCCGGATGGGTCGGCTGGCGGCACTACGAGGCCGTGCTGCGCGATCCGGGCTTCCTGGACTCGCTCCGGGTCACCGGCGTCTACCTGGTGATCGCGCTGCCGCTGCAGATGGTGCTCGGGTTCGCCATCGCGTTCCTGCTCAACGTCGCCTGGCGGGGCCGGGGCGTGCTGCGCGCCCTGTTCCTCATCCCGATGGTGGTGGCCCCCGTGGTCGCCGGCGGCGTGTGGCGGATGTTGCTCGACCCGCTGTGGGGCGTCGTCAACTACGCCCTCGGCCTGGTCGGCGCCGGGCCCGTCGAGTGGATCGGCGACCCGACGCTGGCCATGGTCAGCCTGATCGTCATCGACACCTGGCGCTGGACGCCGTTCGTGGTGCTCATCGCCTCGGCCGGGATCATGGCGCTGCCCGGCGACGTGTACGAGGCCGCCCGCTCCGACGGCGCCGGCCGCTGGGCGATCCTGCGGCGCATCACGCTGCCGCTGCTGGTGCCGGTGATGGCCGCCGCGTTCGTGGTGCGCTGGCTGGGCGCGGTCAAGATGTTCGACATCGCGCTGGCCGCCACCAGGGGCGGGCCGGGCAACTCGACCAACGTCATCAACCTCTACATCTACGAGAAGGGGTTCCGGAGCCTGGAGTTCGGCTCGGCCTCCTCGATGGCGACGATCGTCCTGGTCCTGACGATGCTGATCACCTTTGTCCTGTTCCGCGTGACCCGGCGTCTGGAGAACCGATGGTGAGACGGTACGCGGCCGTCACCGGGGCCGTCCTGGTGACGCTGGCCTTCCTGTTCCCCGTGCTCTACATGGTCTCGATCTCGTTCAAGCTGCCCAGGGACATCTTCACGGTGCCGCCGCGCTGGCTGAGCGAGTTCACCCTCGACAACTACGTCAGCTACTTCCAGCAGGCGCGCATCCTGCCCCGCATGGTCAACACGGTCATCGTGGCGGCCGGCGCCTCGGCCATCTCCATGGTCGCCGGCTCGATGGCCGGGTACGCGCTGTCGCGGCTGCGGATGCGCGGCGCGGGCGTGGTGGGCGGGCTGATCCTGGCCTCGCGCGCGGTGCCGCCGATCGCGCTGGTGGTGCCGCTGTTCCTGGTGGCCAGGAAGCTCGGGCTGACCGACCAGTACATCACCGTGATCCTGGCGTACGTGACCTTCCTGGTGCCGTACGTGGTGTGGCTGATGCGGGCCTTCTTCCGCGGGCTGCCCAAGGAGCTGGAGGAGGCGGCGATGATCGACGGCTGCTCGCGGTTCGGGGCGTTCTTCCGGATCATCGTGCC
>NZ_JBSFGJ010000759.1:0-2664 GCF_053596515.1 Nonomuraea sp. NPDC001684 | reverse complement strand
GCTTGAGCGCGGTGAGCAGGGTGAACGTCTTGAACGTCGAGCCGGCCTGGAAGCCGACGCCGCCGCCGTGCACCGCGTCGGCCACCACGTTGTACTGTCCGATCCCAAACTCGTGGACTTCAACGAGCTGAAGAACGGCGAACCGGCCGGCCCCTGCACAGGACACTTCGGCACCCGCGCCGACCGCAACGACGGGAACTGCGCGAACATCCTGACGGCCAAACGCGACGTGTACCGCTACATGATCTTCGCCGAGAGCTACCTCGAAGATCCCGACTCCTCGGGCAATTCCGAGTGGTACGCCGCCGGCCCCCAGGGCGGCAACGACTTCGTCGTGACGCTCGGCACGTGGGGCGCCCAGGCGATCAACGACGTCGGCGGACTGAGGGTCGCCCAGGCCTCGACCTTCATGCACGAGCTCGGGCACACGCTCAGCCTGGGCCACGGCGGCGACGAGGACGTCAACTGCAAACCCAACTACCTGAGCGTGATGAACTACGCGCTCCAGTTCCCCGACATCAACTTCACCCGGCCCATGGACTACAGCAGCACGGCCACCGGCACCGCGCTCGGCACCACCGAGCCCACCCGGCTCGTGGAGCAGCACCTCAACGAGAACCTCGGCGTGCGCGGAACGCCGCACCCCGACCGCTACACCGTGTACGGGATCAAGGGCAAACCCCACGTCGAGCCCGCCAACAGCGGCCCGATCGACTGGAACGGGGAAAAGGGCAACACAGAGGGCGACATCCCCGCCGACATCAACTACATCGAGTCCATCGGCGTCCCGGGCAAGGGATGCAACATCACCGATGACACCCAGACGCTGCACGGCTACGACGACTGGGCCCACCTGCAGTACAACCCCAGGCTCAACGCCGCCGGCTTCAACGACGGGGTGCCGCGCAGCACGCCCGACGAGATGACGGAGGAGATGGTCCTGGCCCTGTCGCAGCAGGCCGACCTGAAGGTCACCAAGTCCGCCGACCAGGCCGAAGCCGACGGCGGGGACACCGTGACCTACACCGTCGACGTCACCGACCTCGGGCCGGGCAAGGCCACCGCCGTCTCGCTCACCGACACGCTGCCCGACGGCACCACCCGGCAACGCCCGGTGCCCGACCTGAACAAGGGCGACGTGCACACCGTCACGCCGAAGTTCACCTACCAGGTGCCGTGCGACACGACCGACGGCACGGTGCTCACCAACACCGTCACGGTGACCGGGAAGGACACGAACGGCGTGCCCGACCCGTACACCAGCGACAACACCGCGCGCGCCACGACCACGGTGCGCGCCCCGGTGCTGACGGTGAACGAGACGGCGACCGCCACGGTCAACGCCGGTGAGGCGATCACGTACACCATCGCCTACGCGAACGCCGGCGGTGGCGGCGCCTCCGACGCCGTCATCACCGGCACGCTGCCCGCCGGCGTCTACTACAGCAAGGCGCTCGACCTGGGCGCCGGGCCGAAGCCGGACTCGGTGACGCTCAACGCCGACGGCACCAGGACGCTGGTCTGGAACGTGGGCGCCCTGCCCGCCAGGTCCGGCGAACGGAACATCGTCTTCACCGCGCGGCCGACACTGCTGGCGACGGCGGGCACGGCGTACGCGAGCGAGGTGTCCGTGACCTACAAGAACAGCGGCGGGGCATGCACCTTCGACCCGGTCTCGGCCTCGGCCACGACCACGGTCACGGCCGTTCCGCCCACCAGGGATCCACTGTCCAAGGGCTACTGGACGAACCATTCAGGACAGTGGACGGCCGAGTCCCTGGCCCGCATCCAGGCCACCGACCAGCGCTACGACGGCGACCAGAGCGGCGCCCTGTCGGCGGCCGAGATCGACTCCGCCTTACACGACGCCAACGGGCCCAAGACCGTGCTCCGCGAGCACGCCCTGGGCACGTACTTCAACCTGGCGACCAGGCGCGTCAACGCCGGGACGGCGATCGACTCGGCGACGACCAGGCGGCTGGGCCTGGGCACCGTACGCGCCGCGATGATCTACGCCCAGGAGACGATGGCGCTGCCGATCGACTCCGGCACCTCGGCTCGCTACAGCGACATCATCGGGGTGCTCGACGACGTCAACGCCAACAAGATCGAGGTGTACTGACCCGACCCTGACGGCCACCATGCACGTCGCGTGGTGGCCGTCCTCCACGAGGGGCGGGTCGCCGTGTGGGACCGAGCCGCGGCCTTCGCCGCCGACCCCAGCATCGACGTCCTGTTGACAGACTCAGGTGGCCACCGAGACGACGTGCCCCGCCGAGGCCGGGTCGGCGGCCAGCTTCAGCATGCACTCGGCCAGGTCGGCGCGGCTGGTGGAGCGGCCGCCGCGCAGGTTGAGGTCCAGGGCCGTGCGGTAGCGGCCGGTGGGCCCGCCGTCGAGCAGGCGGGAGGGGCGCACGATCGTCCAGTCCAGGCCCGAGGCGCGCAGCAGGCGCTCGGACTCGGCCAGGTCGGTGTAGGAGTTCCTCAGCAGCGGCCGCAGGACGAGGGGCTTGAGCACGTACCGGGTGAACGGGCCGTCGCCGGCGTCGGCGACCATGCCCGCGGCGCTCACCAGCAGCACCCGCCGGGCCGAGACCCGCGCCATCGCCTGGAGGATCGAGCGCATGGCGGTCGTGTGCACGGTCGTCGGGCCGCGCCCGCGCG
>NZ_JBSFGJ010000758.1:0-2668 GCF_053596515.1 Nonomuraea sp. NPDC001684 | reverse complement strand
CGCAGCACGTCGGCGCGCGCCGCCCGCAGGCGCAGCAGCAGCGGCCCCGCGTGCTCCAGCAGCCGCTCACCGGCCGGGGTCGGTTCCACCGGGCGGCGGCCGAGCAGTGGCAGCCCCAGATCGGCCTCCAACGCCGCCACCTGCTGGGAGATCGCCGACTGGGTGTAGCCGAGCTCGTGGGCGGCGGCCGAGAAGGAGCGCAGGCGGGCCACCGTCACGAACGTGCGCAACAGATTCGGGTCCATCAGTAATGCTTATAGCAGGTGCAGACATCATCGTTGGCGCTTAAGGACGGGGGGAGGTCAGGATGGGAGGCATGAGAATCGCCCTGGTCGCAGACCGTTCACCCGGCGTCCGGTCCCACGCCCGCGTCCCCCGCCTGATCGAGGCGCTGCGCGAACGCGACGGCATCGCCCTGGACCCCTACTGGATCCCCACCACCGAGGCCGACGACCTCGACGGCTTCGACGGCATCTGGATCATGCCCGGCAGCCCGTACGCCAGCGAGGCCGGCGCCGTCAACGCAGCCCGCACCGCCCGCGAGCGGCGCATCCCGTTCCTGGGCACCTGTGGCGGCTTCCAGCACATGCTGCTGGAGTACGGCCGCAACGTGTGCGGGCTGGACGTCGAGCACGCCGAGAACACCCCCGGCGCCGGGGCGTTCCTGCTGGAGCCGCTGTCGTGCTCGCTGGCCGGGCACGAGGGGCTGGTGCGCCTGACCCCCGGCTCGCGGATCGAGCAGATCATGGGGACCACGTCCATCGTCGAGGCCTACAGCTGCTCCTACGGCCTCAACGACGCCTACCGCGGGACGCTGACCGAGCACGGGCTCGTCTTCTCCGGCCACGCCGAGGACGGCATGGTGCGGGTGGCCGAGCTGCCCGGCCACCCGTTCTTCGTCGGCACGCTGTTCCAGCCGGAGCTGGCCGGCGACGGGCGGCGTCCGCACCCGCTGATCGCCGCGTTCGCCGCCGCCGTGCAGCGCCATGCCCAGCCCGCCGCCGTGGCCCGCTGAACGTCAGTCCGTTCGGGCGCTGCGGGTCAGCGCGTACGGGCCGGCGGTGCGAGTCGGCCCGTACGGCGGGCCAGCAGCGCCAGGAGAGCGGCCGTCACCAGGCCGAGCACGGTGAGCGAGACCCGGTCGGCGGCCGTCTGGGCGTTGGCGAGCACGCCGAAGGCGGTGTGCCCGATCAGCGCGCCGCCCGCCAGCGCCAGGCTGTGCCGGTCGCCCCAGCCGCCGTGCGCGGCCCACCGCCGTAGCAGCAGCGCGGCCACCACGGCCAGCAGCGCCGCGGCCGCCATCGGCGCCGCCACCCAGCCGCCCTGGGTGAAGGCCGGATGCCGGGCCCCGCCGAAGGGGAACAGCAGCGCCAGATACCCGAACGCGACGACCGCGGCCCCCACCGCCACCAGCGCCGGAGCGGGCACGCCCGCCGACCCCCCGGCCGCCTGCGCCGACCCGGCCGGCGGCGGGGGGACGACCCGCAACGCCAGGACGGCCAGCGCCGCCACCGCCAGCAGCATCCCCGCCTGCACCGGCCACGGCGCCAGGTAGCCGGGGTCCATGAAGGCCGCCGTCCAGCGCAGCAGCAGCACGCCCAGCACGAACACCACGCCCGCCACCACCAGCCCGGCCCGTCCCAGGTAGGGGCGGTGGCGCAGCGCCGGGAACAGCAGGTCGGCCAGCAGGATCGGCAGCGCCACGCTGAACACCGCGTGGTAGGGGATGTTCAGCTCGGTGTAGGCGGTGTTGAGGCCCAGGACACGCGGCGCCCACCCCGCCGCGCCGTACAGGGTGGGGCTGGTCAGCGCCTGCAGCGCCAGCCCCTCCTCCACGATCCCGTACGCCGCCCCCAGCAGCAGCACCGACCCCCACCCGCGACCGGCACGGCGTACCAGCTCGCGGATCAGGACGGTGCCCGCGCCGTAGATCGGCGTCCACACCAGCAGCAGCCACGCCTGGCGCAGCGGCGGATTGCCCAGCGTGAGCTCGGCGACGACCGGGGTGAGCCCGGCCAGGACGAGCGCGGCCCACCGGCCGCGTGCCTGAAGGGAGACCATGCCCCCACGTTCCCGTCCCGTACGGGGGCGGCGCTGCTGCCTTGCGGCCGGTCCGTGGCCACCGCGGTCGCGCACCGGGCACGACTTTGGTTGCCACGGCCGGTGACCACGGTTGCCGCCCGGCACGGCGGGTGCGGGCTCGCTACGATCGGCCATGGTGTTCGGGGCGAACGGCCCGCAGACGGGCGACGAGAATCAGGGCGGGCGGTCGCGGCGGGAGCGGGTCGCGGTTGCCGGAGGGGTCGTGCTCGCCCTGGCCGGCGCCGTCTCGGTGGTGTGGGGCGACCTCGCGCCCGGCACACCCGGCTGGCACCTGTGGGCCGACGTGACCGGCGGCGCGGCGGCGTGCGCGGCGCTGTGGTGGTGCCGCCGCCGTCGGGTGGCCGCCGGGCTGGCCGCCGTGGGGCTGGCGATCCCGGCCGCCGCCGCCTCGGTCGCCGCCGGGATCGCCACGCTGGTCGTCGCGCTCCGCCGGCGTCCGCCCGCGGCCGTGGCCGTCGGGGCGGCGTGGGTGGCCGCCTCGCTGGCCAGGTTCGCCCTGCGGCCGCCGGGGCTGGCGCCGTACCCGGTGTGGGCGCTGGTCGCGGTGCTGTTCGGCGGGGCGGTC
>NZ_JBSFGJ010000757.1:0-2668 GCF_053596515.1 Nonomuraea sp. NPDC001684 | reverse complement strand
CCAGGTGGTCGGGCAGCCGGTCACGCAGCCAGTCGCGCAGCTCGGGCTCGGTCACGCCGGAGGCGGCCACGTGCGCGACGAGGTAGGCGATGCCGTCGTCGTCGGTGTGCGCCAGGACGACGGCGCGGCGCACCGCGGGATGGCGGTCCAGCGCCGACTCGACCTCGCCCAGCTCCACCCGGTAGCCGCGGATCTTGACCTGGTCGTCGGCGCGGCCCACGTAGCGCAGCTCGCCGTCCACCCGCCGGACCAGGTCGCCGGTGCGGTAGACGCGGGTGCCGTCCGGGTCGGTGCCGAACGCCTGCGAGTCGTGGCCCAGGTAGCCGCGGGTCACGTTCGGGCCGCCGATCCACAACTCGCCGATCTCTCCCTCGGGGACCGGGTTGCCGGCGGCGTCGCGCACGCTGAGCAGCGCGTTCGCCATCGGCCCGCCCAGCGGCGGGTCGCCCTGGTGGTCGCGGCTCACCTCGAACAGGGTGGAGCCGGTGGTGCACTCGGTGGGGCCGTACATGTTGAGCACGCGGCGCACACCGGGGTTGGCGTACACGCGCGCGACCAGCGCGGCGGTCAGCCGCTCGCCGCCGGACAGCACCATGCGCACGCCGTCCGGCAGCGGCTCGCGCAGCAGCACCGACAGCGCGGACGGGACGCCGAAGACCGTGCGCACCTCGTCGCGGGCCGGCAGCGTCGGCAGCGCCAGCACGTTGTCCGCCATGATCACGGTCCCGCCGGCGAAGAGCGGCGTGAAGATCTGGGTGATCGAGGCGTCGAAGCAGATGGAGGAGCCGGCGAGCATGCCGCTCAGCTCCTCGGCGGTGTAGGCGGACGCCTCCCAGCGCACCAGGTTCAGGGTGTTGCGGTGCTCCACGACCACGCCCTTGGGACGGCCGGTGGAGCCGGAGGTGTAGATCACGTACGCGGCGTCGCCCGGCTCGCCGGGCACCTGCGGCCCGTGCGCGGCGGGCGTCACGTCGTCGACGAGCACGGTGTCCGCGCCGGTCGGCGCCGCGGTCTCGCGCCGCGCCGCCGAGGTGACCACCGCGGTCATGGCGGCGTCCTCGGCCATGAAACGTAAGCGCTCGGCCGGGTAGGCCGGGTCCAGCGGCACGTAGGCCGCGCCCGCCTTGAGCACCCCGATCAGCGCGGGCACCAGCCACTCGTCGCGGTCGAGGCAGATGCCCACCAGGTCGCCGCGTCCCACACCTCGCGCGGCCAGGGCGTTGGCGATCCCGTTGGCCCTGCGGTCGAGCTCGGCGTAGGTCATCCGGCTCGTGCCCGCGACGACGGCGAGGCGATCGGGTGTCCGCCGGCACTGCGCCTCCAGGGCCTCGTGGAGGCGTCCCGGCGAGTCGGTGGGAGGGCGGTTCGCGCCCGTCACATCCGTAGTCATGTGTCCTCTTTCCAGCAAAGGTCAAACGTGCCCGGGTGGGCGGTATGGAACAGCCCGTTCCTCGGGACGGCACGCGGGCCCGGGCGAGGTCGTCGCTGGGCGCGTGGGGTCGTGCGGCGTCGTGCGGGCGGTTCAGTGTCGCGCGGTCGGCGGGTGCGGCGGGGGGCATTCGCGGCAAATGTCATGTTCTGCGGTTACGTGCTCCTTTCGCCCATGGTCGTCCGCGCAACAGCATCGGTGACCCGGCTTGCCGCTGACTTGGAACCTGCCATGATCTTGCTTGCAGGAGGGCGCGTCATCGGCCGGTGGGCGCGGGACGGCTCGGCGGGCGGTCAGCGACGTCCCGGCGCCCGGCGTCGGCCGGAGCGCGCGAACCTCCTGGACCGGCGACAGGCAGACCCCGGGCTCCGGATATGGGCGAGGAGTGCGGCCTTCTCGCCACTGCTCCGGAACGCCACACCGACATGATCCTCTTCGCCGGGTCGGTCCCGCAATCGGGGGCGAAAGGCAGGAAAGAGGGCGAAATGTAAGGGTCCCGTTGACATCCGGGGAAGGGTTCTCGTCAACCCCGCGCAACAGAAGGCGCGGACGGGCAAGCACATCCGTCGCGGGACCTCACGGGACGGTGAGGTCGGGAGCCGCGACGGGAAAGGCCCTGGGGTGTTGGCGCAGAGGAGGGCTCGGAAAAAGAAGGCCCCCGCCGGGGTCGGGCCCCGGCGGGGGACGGGCGACGTCACGGACGTCGTGGCGTGCGTACTCAGGGACGGCGTGACGGACGCCGTGGCGTGCTCAGGGGCGGCGTCACGGACGCCGTGGCGTGCGTGGTCAAGGACGGTGTGGCCGCCCGCACGCGGCGCCGCGGCGTCCGGGCCCTGTTCCTGCCCGTGATGGCCAGGCCGCCGACGCGGCCGACGGGCAGGAGAGGACGGACGTCACGCGGCGGCGACGGGTCGTGATCAGCCGGTGTACCGCGGCTTGACGGCGACCGGCTCCCTCGGCCCCGCCGTCTGCTCCACCGTGGGCCGGCCTTCGGCGGGCACCGGGGAGGGCGCCGCGGAGGGGCCTGCGGCGGGCACCGCGGCGGGCACTGCGGCGGGCTTCGCGGGCTCGGCCGAGGCCGTCCCCGAGAGCCCGGCGAGGCCCGCCGCGAGCGCCAGCGCCGCGACGCCGCCGACCAGCATGGTTCTGATCTTCATGGGGTTCCTCTCATCCTTCGAACAGGGCCTCAGCCCTTGACGACGACCGGAGTGCCGATCGCCAGGTTCTTCGCCATCCAGG
>NZ_JBSFGJ010000756.1:0-2672 GCF_053596515.1 Nonomuraea sp. NPDC001684 | reverse complement strand
CGCTGCGGGCCGACCTGGGGAACCTGACCTCCACCACGTTCAACACGCTGCAGCTCGTGGAGACCGTCAAGGCGACGGGGGCCGAGCCGACGGCGGCCGTCTCCCGCACGACCGTCACCGCGCCCGTCATGACCAGGACGCCGATGGCGAACAGGATGAGCATCGTCCAGCGCCAGTTCAGGCCGCTGGTGATGAGCCCGCCGCCGATCGTCCCGACGACGAAGCCCAGCGACAGCAGGGCGCCGTTGACGCCCAGCGCCCTGGTGCGCTGCGGCCCTTCGGGGAACGTGCCGGTCATCAGCGCCAGCGCGGTCGGGCCGATCATGGCCGCGGCCACGCCCTGTCCCGCGCGGGCCGCCACCAGCAGCCCCGGGGTCGGCGCCAGCCCGGCCAGCAGCGAGAACACCGAGAACGCCGCCACGCCGATGACGAACAACCGGCGCCTGCCCACCATGTCGGACGCGCGTCCGAACAAGGGCATAAACGCGGCCGTCGGCAGCAGGCAGGCGGTGGCCACCCACTGCAGCGCCGAGGCGGAGGAGAAGCCGAGGTCCCTGCCGATCTCCGGCAGCGCCACCGTGATGATCGAGTAGTCCAGCCCGGTCATCAACGTCGCGCCGCACAACGTGATGAGGACGAGCCAGCCGCGCAGCCCCCATCGCGGGGTCGTGTCAGCGGCGGTCAGGTCGTGTGTGTCCGTCGTCATGCGGCCAGAGTGCGGCCGGCCGCGAAGATCAACCAGAGCCCTGCTGAGGGTACATCTGTCAGGTGCAGGACGGGCGGACGCGGGGGGCGATCCGTCGCGTCCGGCAATTCGCTAAGGACGCTGCAGAATCACCGAGTCGGAGAGCTGGGTGAGCAACTCCAGTTGATCGAAATAGAGGCGCAAACTCGTGATGAGTCCGTCTTCCACTGTGCAGACATAACAGCATCGCAAACGGACAGGGCGGCCCGTCGCGTGCAGCACCTGACCGTCGGGCATGGTGTACGGCCCCCGGTGAGTTCCGACCATGAGAAGCTCGTCGACGGTTGTGGCCTCGGCCTCGGAGGACTCCGTGATCACGGCCCGGACGTCGGGGAACGCCGTCCAGAACTCCTCCAGATAGGAGGCCAGCTCGCTGTGTCCCTGAGATACGCCTTCGGGGCTGATGGACACCCCGGCCGGGCTGAAAGTGCCGAGCAGTGCCGTCATGTCGTGGGCGTTGAACGCGTCCGTATAGCGGTCGCGCACCTCGCGGGCAACATTCATGGCACCGGATCCTCCTATATTCGCTCGATGCCCAGCGTGGCTGTCGATATGCGGTCGAATGGCCAACGCAGGCTAGATCCGCAGACTCGACGAGGTGAAATTCTGGGCCTTTCGCAAAGGCGCGCCGGGGAGCGGCAGGTGGCCCAGGGGCACCGGTCGCATGTTGACGCGAACGTGAGGAAAGGATACGTTCCGGTAGATTTCACGGTTGTCCAAGGGAAATCCGGTGAGATGCCGGTGCGGACGCGCCACTGTATCCGGGACGTAGATCCCGGGAGCCAGGTCGCTTGGCAGCCGTGACCTCGTGATATGGGACGCGTGACCCCTGAGGAGGCTTGACATGACCGGGTTGTCCACCCCGTCGACGATTCCCTTTCCCCGCCTGCGCCCTTGGCTGCTGCTGGCCGTGCCCGTGCTGCTGCTGGTCGCCTACCTGGTTCTGATGGACAACGGCGCCATCTCCCAGACCGGCACCTTCCTGCACGAGCTGATGCACGACGGGCGTCACCTGCTCGGCGTGCCCTGCCACTGAGGGCCGTCATGGTACGCACCTTCCTGGCCAGAGGTCTGCTCGTCGGACTCCTGGCCGGACTGATCGCGGGCGCCTTCGCCTTCGCCTTCGGTGAACCTCGCGTGGACCACGCGATCGCCCTGGAGGAGGCCGCCGCCCAGGCCGAGGCGCCCGATCCGGACGCCGGGACGGCCGGGCACGGCCACGCCGAAGCGGCCGAGCACAGCCACGGCGAGGACGCCGTGGTCGGCAGGCCCGTGCAGAAGGCGGGGCTGTTCCTGGCCACCGGGCTCTACGGGCTGGCCGTGGGCGGGGTGTTCGCCCTGGTGTTCGCCGGACTGCGCGGGCGGGTCGGCCCGCGTTCCGACGGGCGGCTGGCGATGGCCGCGGCCGGTACGGCGTTCGCCGCGATCATCCTCGTGCCCTTCGTGAAATATCCGGCCAACCCGCCTGCGGTGGGCGATCCGGACACCATCAACAGCCGCACGCTGCTCTACGTGGTGATGATCCTCGTCGGGCTGGCGGCGACGGCGATCGCGGTGGCGACGGCCCGCCGCGTCGACGGCGGCCCGTGGGCTCGCTGGACGGCGGCGGCGGTCGCGTTCCTGGTGCCCGTCGTCGCCGCGTGGTGGTTGCTGCCGCCGGTCGATGAGGTGCCCGAGGGGTTCCCCGCCACGCTGCTGTGGGAGTTCCGGCTCGCCTCGCTCGGCACGCAGCTCGTCTTCTGGGCGGCGTTCGGCGTGCTGTTCGGCTGGGCGAGCGACCGGGCGGAGCGGCGTACCGCGGCTCACCCGCTGGTCGCGGCGCCGAGCTGAGCAAGGTGCTGTTCGTCCGGCATGCCACGACACCGGGGATGCGGGCCGGGTGCTTTCCCGCCGACGAGGACGCCGACGCGGCGAGCCTGACCAGGGC
>NZ_JBSFGJ010000755.1:0-2672 GCF_053596515.1 Nonomuraea sp. NPDC001684 | reverse complement strand
GCGACATGGTCAACGGGTTCGAGTTCACCCCCGAGTCGCGCGAGCCCGACCCGTGGCGGCTGCTCAAGGCGTACCACTCCTCGGCGGTGACGCTCAACCTGGCGCGCGCCTTCACCAAGGGCGGCTACGCCGACCTGCGCCAGGTGCACGCCTGGAACCAGGACTTCGTGGCCGAGTCGCCCGCCGGGCGCCGCTACGAGCAGCTGGCCCGCGAGATCGACCAGGCGCTGGCCTTCATGCGGGCCTGCGGGGCCGAGCCCGAGGAGTTCCACACGGTCGAGTTCTACTCCTCCCACGAGGCGCTCATCCTCGACTACGACCGGGCGCTCACCCGCATCGACTCGCGCACCGGCCTGCCCTACGACGTCTCGGCGCACATGGTCTGGATCGGCGAGCGCACCCGTCAGCTCGACGGCGCGCACGTCGACTTCTTCGCCGGCATCCGCAACCCGATCGGCGTCAAGCTCGGGCCGACGACCTCGCCGGAGGAGGCGCTCGCGCTGATCGAGAAGCTCAACCCGGACAACGAGCCCGGCCGGCTCACGTTCATCACCCGGATGGGCGCGTCCAAGATCCGCGAGCACCTGCCCACCCTGGTCAAGGAGGTCACGGCCGCCGGCGCCCAGGTGGCCTGGATCTGCGACCCGATGCACGGCAACACCTTCGAGGCGCCGAGCGGGCACAAGACGCGCCACTTCGACGACGTGCTCGACGAGGTGGCCGGGTTCTTCGAGGTCCACCGCGCGCTCGGCACCCACCCGGGCGGCATCCACATCGAGTTCACCGGCGACGACGTCACCGAGTGCGTGGGCGGCGGCCACGAGATCGTCGAGGGCGACCTCGGCACCCGCTACGAGACGGCCTGCGACCCGCGGCTCAACCGCGGCCAGTCCCTCGACCTCGCCTTCCGCGTGGCCGAGCTGTACCGCGGCTGAGCCGGTTCCGCGCGGCGCGTGTTCGTGACGCGCGCCGCGCGGACAACCGAACCGAATTCCAGTGCGGGCGGGGTCGGCGAGGCTATGATCACCCGAAGGACCGAAATTTCGGGAGAAATCGTGGACAGTGCCCCCGAGGGGGTCGACCCCAACGTCCCCAACGTCGCGCGGATGTACGACTACTACCTCGACGGCAAGGACAACTTCGCGGCCGACCGCGCCGCGGCGGAGCAGATCCTCAAGGTGTTCCCCAACACCAAGGAGGCCGCCCGCGCCAACCGGGCGTTCCTGCAGCGGGCCGTGCGGCATCTGGTGGACTCGGGCGTACGGCAGATCGTCGACCTGGGCGCCGGGCTGCCGACCCAGGGCAACACGCACGAGATCGCGCCCGAGGCCCGCGTGGTCTACGTCGACTACGACTCGGTGGTGTGCGTCCACGGCCGGGCGCTGCTGGCCCGTACGGACAACGTCGACATCCTGCAGGCCGACATCCGCGAGGTGGACACCCTGCTGGACAAGCTGGGCGCGCTGGTCGACTTCGACCAGCCGGTGGCCTTCCTCATGCTGGCGATCCTGCACTTCATCCCCGACGAGCAGGCTCACCCCATCGTGGCCCGGCTGCGCGAGGTCAGCGCCCCCGGCAGTCACCTGGTGATCAGCCATGCCATCGACGCCAGGCCCGACACCACCCCGCAGGCGCTGGAGGTCTACAACCAGGCCACGGCCGCGCTGAGCCTGCGGACCGACAAGGAGATCCTGACCTTCTTCGAGGGCTACGAGCTGGCCGACCCCGGCCTGGTCTTCCCCCAGGACTGGCGTCCCACCGAGCCGCCCGCCCTGACGAACGGCACCGACGTCGGCTACGTCGGCGTCGCCCGCAAGCCCTGACGCACGGCCGGATCGCGGCCCCCGGTCCGGGCCGCGGTGAGGGGCGCGGTGAGGGGCCCGGTGAGGGCCGCGGTGAGGGGCCCGGTCAGGGCAGGGCCGCCAGGAGCTGCCGCACCCGGGCCGTCGGCGGCCCGGCCGGCACGGCGAGGTAGGTGCGCACCTCGGGCTCGTCCAGGCCGGCGTAGGCCACGCCGCGGATCGGCGGCAGCTCGTCGAAGACCGGGTAGAACAGCGTCCACGACGGCGGGCCCGAGGCCAGGTCGATGAGCGTGTCGTGCAGGCCGGTGAAGGCCGGGCCGCGCGGCGGGTCCACGGCCGCCCGCGCCAGGGCCCCGGTGACCAGGTCGTGGAAGGGCGGGTTGCGCTCGCGGGGGGCGAGCCGTACGGGCAGGTCGCCCAGCTGGGCGAGGCTGAGCGTGCCGGAGCCGGCCAGCGGATGGGCGGCGGGCAGGGCCACGACCAGCGGCTCGGTCCAGGCGGGGAAGAACTCCAGGCCGGGCGCGGCGTCCACGAGACGCACCAGCGCGGCGTCCAGGTCGCCGGAGCGCACCGCCGCCAGCCGCTCGGCCAGCCGCTGTTTGGCGAGCCGGACCCGCAGGCCGGGGTCGAGCCGGTCGAGCATCGGGTACAGGCGGGTGCCGGGCGCGGCGGACACGCCGAGCCGCAGGGTGGCCTCGGCCAGATGGCCGGTGACCGCGCGGCGGGCCCGTTCGGCCGCGGCGAGCACCTCGCGGGCCTCGGGCAGCAGCCGCTCCCCCGCCTCAGTCAGCCGCACGTGCCGGGTCGACCGGTCGAACAGGCGGGCGCCCAGCTCGCGTTCCAGCCTGCTCACCTGCTGGCTGACCGCGG